>CAKSKO010000009.1 GCA_934465125.1 uncultured Eubacteriales bacterium | reverse complement strand
TCGATAATCTGATAAATTCTTGGAAGCCTTCTTTGGAACATCTCCTGTGTCCAACACTCGAGTGCCTCCGACATGACAGTATGATTCGTATAGGCAACCGTTTTGGTAACAAGTTCCCATGCATCATCCCAGTTGTATCCACATTCATCGAGCATCAGGCGCATCAGTTCCGGAATCGCTAAAACAGGATGTGTATCGTTTAAGTGGATCGCGACAAGATCTGGAAGATTATCGAGCGTCTCATGGACTCTTAAATGACGGTGGATAATATCCTGAATCGTAGCCGAAACAAGGAAATACTGCTGCGAAAGCCGCAGGCTCTTCCCTTCTGAGTGGTTATCCTCCGGATAAAGAACCTTTGTAATCATTTCAGCCATAGCATCCTGTTCCATCGCGCGGACATAATCTCCGCTGTTAAAGAGCTTCATATCAAAGTCAGCTGATTTTGCAGCCCACAGACGCAACCGGCTGACGCCTTTTCCATCCATCCCCGAAACCATCATGTCGTAAGGAACAGCATATACCTTATTCGCTCCAATATGTTTTACCTGATGATACGGGCCATCCCAGGATTCTTCTATTTTTCCATTAAATAAAACCTCTACCTGTTTTTCTGGATGAGCCTGCAGCCAGACTTCTCCCCCAGGCAACCAAAAATCAGGTAGCTCTGTTTGCCAGCCGTCGATCAACTTCTGACTAAAAATTCCATATTCATATTTTAATGAATATCCCATCGCAGGATACTGTCCTGTTGCAAGACCATCCAGAAAACAGGCGGCGAGCCTGCCAAGCCCCCCATTTCCAAGACCTGCATCGGGTTCTTGTTCATAAATGCTGTCTATTTTGATTCCTAGGTTCGAAAGCGCCGAAGCAACAGACTCCTCAAGACCTAAATTAAATAGATTGTTTTTTAAGGATCGACCCATCAAAAATTCCATACAAAGGTAATAGACCTGTTTTGCGTTCTGTTTTTCTGCTGCGCGGGTAAACTGTGCTCTTTTTTGTGATAAAATATCATTTACAACAAGGACGACCGCCTTGTAATAATGTTCATTGGTGGCTTCCCCAGGGCTAACGCCAAAATTGTGTGAGAGTTTTCCTAAAATCAGCTTACGGATTTCACTGCTAGAGAGTTTGTAGTTCATTGTTTCTCCTCCATCTATTTATTGCGTTGTGATTGTATTTTGGTGTTGGAAGTCTACATCTCATTATATACGTTTTCTGCTATCTTTTCAACGAGATCGGAAAAATTAAGAGAAAGTGTATGAATATGTTTGATAAAAATAATGCGCTATAAAAAATTATTGTGTCCGTCTATTCTTGATGCATACCTTTTTGTAGCTTTAAAAAAGTTTCTAAAACCCCCTTTTCTTGTATAAGAAAATATATTATAATAATTCTAAATATACAATTGCCTTTAAGGAAAAGAAAGGAATGACTAGATTAATGGCGAAAAATAGGGTCAGTTTGACGATTTGTGGGACAGATTACGTGATTACGTCTGACGATGATACAGATTACATAATTTCGATCGGCAAGGAAGTCGATCGGGAAATGGATAATATCTTAAAAAACAATACGCGTATCTCGATTACTATGGCGGCGGTACTGACGGCGCTTCAATATTGCGATAAGGCACGAAAAGCAGATGAAAGTGCTGATCATCTAAGGACTCAGATTAAAGATTATATCGAAGAATCAGCGAACGCTAGAATGGAAGTGGATGAAGTAAGAAGAGAACTTGAGAGAATGAAACGAGAAGTGCAGACGCTTCGAACCCGTCTCTCAGACTACGATGCGACCCCATCTCATCCAGCAAAGATAAATAAACGTGCTGTATCCGAGCAAGAAGAAGAAAAGAACATAGATCCTGTTTATAAGATAAGCGACTTATTAGAAAACCATCCGTCGATCCAAACACAGAAACCAATGGAAGAAGAGAAGGCTTCTAAGGATTGGGAAGAGAAGCCGTATGAAGCAGGACATATCGATGCGACCGAAGATATTTTACGCTTCTTTGACGATAATCATAAGGCGAGTGAAACATGGAACGGAAGATAGAATTGTTGGCTCCGGCCGGATCGCGGGAATCACTGATTGCCGCAGTTCGGTGCGGGGCCGACGCTGTTTATCTGGGCGCAAAGCAATTTAGCGCCCGGCAGAATGCAAATAATTTTTCAGTAGAAGAACTCAAGGAGATGACAGCATATTGCCATCTTTTAGACAAAAAGGTTTATTTAACGCTTAATACGCTTCTTCATGACGACGAGAGAAAGCAGGCGCTAAAGCTTGTGGAAGAGGCGGTTTTATGCAGGATTGACGCTGTTATCGTGCAGGACATTGGGTTTGCTTCATTATTAAGGAAAGCTGTTCCAGAATTAAGACTTCATGCTTCGACGCAGATGACAATACATACACCAGCAGGAGTCAGAGCGCTTGCCAAGATGGGATTTTCACGGGTTGTACTGTCGCGTGAGCTTTCAAGAGACGAGATTCAGGAAATCGCTGAATCGAGTCCGATCGAATTGGAGATTTTTGTTCATGGGGCGCACTGCATGTCGGTGTCAGGGCAATGCTATTTGAGCGCGATGCTCGGAGGGAGATCTGGCAACCGCGGGCGATGCGCGCAGCCATGCCGTCTCCCATTTTCGATAGATGGTGGAAACGGATACGCGTTGAGTCTTAGGGATCTTTCTTTGATCCATAAAATCGGAGAAATTGAAAAGATAGGCGTCACCTCAATTAAGATAGAAGGGCGGATGAAACGGCCAGAATATGTCGCCGCGGCAGTAGACGCGTGCCGAGATGCGATCGATCATAAAAGGGTATCGTTCGAAAAAATAGAGCGACTGCGTGCAGTTTTTTCTCGCTCAGGGTTTACAGACGGCTATTATACTGGAAACCGCGGACCGGGCATGTTTGGATCGAGACGAAAAGAGGACGTCTTATCTGCAACGAAAGAAATATTCTCAGAGATCCGAAAGAGCTACCATAAAGAAAAACAGCAAATTCCCATTTCTTTTTGTCTGACGGTGAAAGAAGGGAAAAATAGTGTATTAACGGTTACCGATGAGAAAGGAAACACCGCACGAACAGAAGGCCCCGTTCCGGAAAAAGCAAAAACAGATAAGGATGAAACGAAAGCTTTCAAATCAAAGCTCGAAAAGATCGGCGGAACCCCGTTTTTTTGTATTGATAGTAAGATTAACACAGACGGTGGATTGTTTTTATCCTTTTCTTCTATCGGAGAAATGCGATCCAGAGTTCTTTCATTTCTTGCAAAAAAAAGAGAGCAGAATCAGTCTGTTCCCTGTTTTCAACTTCCTGATCGATTATTGTTGAAAGAATCCCCCCACCTCGCTGAAAAAGAAATTAAGCTCCGAGCGCGGGTAACGGATATTAAGACAATCCCTGATTCATTTTCTGAGATGGAGTTGGTTTTTGTCCCGATCCATTCTAAACCAGAGGAACTAAAGATTTTGTCAGAAAAGAGAATCCGTCCAGCAATCGAACTTCCGCGTGCGATGTTTGGAAGAGAACAAGAGCTGTTTTCTCTTCTAAAGAAGCATAAAGAAGCAGGAATTGATGATGTTTGGGCTGGGACGATCGGCGCTGTGGAATTGGCAAAGGAACTTAATATGAGAATCCACGGCGGTTTTAGTTTAAACCTAACCAATACCTCTTCTCTACTTTGGGCGCAAGAAGCAGGTCTTTGTGATGTAGAAACTTCCTTTGAGCTGACGCTTGCGCAAACGGCGTCTCTTGGTGGGACGATCAAACGGGGAATCATCGCAGCAGGGAAATTACCGCTAATGCTGATGCGCAATTGCCCTGGTTCTCTACAAAAGGGAGGATGCAGGAAGAAGGCAGAAACTCCATTGTTAACAGACCGAAAAAATATGCATTTTCCGATCTTCTGCGATACAAAAAGCAGTGAACTTTTGAATGCTGTTGATCTCTATTTGGGGGATCAAATGAATAAAATTCGAGGAATAGATTTTCTGGTTTTACGCTTTACTGTTGAAAACTCTGTGGAAACAGGGGAAAAGTTCCTAGATTTCCACAACCGAAATAAACCGAATCTTCCTATTACAAGGGGATTGTCTGTCCGAGGTGTTGATTAATTTATCAAAATATATCGGTTTGTTTAAACTGTTGAAAAGGAGGCAGAAAATGGAACAGATTTTGAAAATCATGAGGGTGAATAAAGATGCAGTTGTCCCTAAGAAGGCAACAACAGGCTCTGCGGGGATGGATCTTTGCGCCTGCATCAAGGAGGAAATTACACTTTTTCCGGGATCTAGAGCCGTAATTCCTACAGGGATTGCAATTGAATTACAAGATCATAACTGCGCAGGAATGATTTTTGCAAGAAGCGGTCTTTCGATCAAACATGGTATTTTACTTAGCAATGGGGTTGGCGTGATCGACAGCGACTACCGGGGAGAAATCTGCATAGGTCTTTGCAATCAGGGAACACAACCATACACAATTCAGCCAGGAGAACGGGTTGCGCAGCTCATTGTAATGCCTATTATTCCTGTTTTGGTGCAGGAGTCGGAAAATTTGTCTGAAACAGGAAGAGCAGACGGCGGATTTGGATCCACTGGAACGAAGTAAAAAATGGATTAGAAAAATTTTAGAGCATTATATAGCAAAATAAAAAAATTTAAAGAAGTACTATAGTGTAGTTTGTTGAATTTATGAGACAAAACAATGTGGAATTTTTCGACATTCTATTAGGTTCAGAAGCCCGATTTGTAGGAAAATATGTACAGATGTTTAAAAATTAAAAACACATGAAAATTTCGGTTGAGAAATGGTAATTTTGCGGGTATAATATAGTCTGAGTTGTAAGATAGGTGAAATTGATAAGGGCCTCCGAAAAGAGAAGCGGAGAAGTGAAAGGAGAAAACGACATTATGTTTTCAAAAGATATCGGTATTGACTTAGGGACAGCCAATACGTTAGTTTTTATGAAAGGCAAAGGCATTGTTATGAGAGAGCCTTCTGTTGTAGCAGTTGATGTTAGGACAGATACCGTTCTTGCAGTTGGTCTACATGCAAAAGAGATGATTGGAAGAACCCCAGGTTCTATTGTTGCGGTTCGTCCGCTAAAAGACGGAGTAATCGCTGATTTTGATATTACAGCTACGATGCTCAAACATTTTATCCGCAAAGCAGTTAAATCCGGTACATTTAGCAAACCACGTGTTGTTGTTTGTATCCCATCTGGCGTAACAGAGGTCGAAAGAAGAGCTGTTGAAGATGCGGCGCGCCAAGCTGGTGCGAAGGATGTTGAGTTAATTGAAGAGCCGATGGCCGCTGCGATTGGCGCCGGACTCCCTGTATCAGAACCGACAGGAAGCATGGTTGTTGATATCGGAGGAGGAACCTCTGAGGTTGCTGTTATTTCACTGGGTGATATCGTAACAGCATGTTCTGTTCGAGTTGCAGGAGATAAATTTGATGAAGCGATTATTTCCTATATTAAGAAGAAATATAATCTTCTGATCGGGGAAAGAACGGCTGAAGAAATTAAAATTCAGATTGGATCCGCTTATCCATATCAAGATGAAGGATCGATTGAGGTAAAAGGAAGAAATCTTGTCGATGGGCTTCCGAAAAATATTACAATTACAGCACCGGAAGTCAGAGAAGCACTGGGTGATTCGCTGGAAACGATCGTTGATGCCATCAAAAGCACGCTGGAAACGACTCCCCCGGAGCTTTCAGCTGATATCATTGATCATGGTATTATGCTCACAGGTGGAGGAGCATTACTAAGAGGATTGGATCAGCTAATTTCAAAAGAGACGAGCATGCCGGTATTCGTAGCGGAAAATCCGCTTGATTGTGTTGTAGATGGAACAGGAAAACGATTAGAGCTTATCATGCCGAAAGAGTATTATAAGTCTAGAAAAAAATAAAAAACAACGAAAAGCAGTCGAGATACCTTTATTAGAAACCGAACGGAATGGTTGACTAAAAGTAACCGATTTTTCATTCTCTAAATGCGCAGTTTGTGTTTACGAGGCTTTTATGAAAATCGGTTTTTTTAGCCTTTTTTGGGATCGTTCAGGGAAATCTAACAGTATCGCGGCTGTCGATTTATAAACAGAGTTTTATACTTTGCTTAGAAAAGAAAAAGGAGGGACTGAACCTTGAAGGACTTCGTACGAGGCGCCGGATTTAAAATTTTAATCGCTGTCATTCTGATTTTATTGGGATTCATCATGTATACAGCATCGGTTGGGAGTAACTTTCTTTCCAGTGCAATTGGATTTTTGACAACACCAATGCAGAAGATTACTGCGGAGATTTCCTATGCGGCGGAGGATCTTGTGCCGGAGGAAAAAAACGTCGAGGAACTTCGAAACGAAATTGCTGCGTTAGAAAAAGAGGTGCAGGATCTCCGGGCCATCACGGTCGATTACTATGATATCAAGAAAGAAAATGCACAATACGCGAAATACTATGATATCAAGCAAAAAAATACGAGTTTAAAATTTGTTCCGGCGTCTGTCATCGGTCGGGACCCGAACGAAAATTTTTATGGGTTTACGCTTGACGAAGGATCAATATCGGGAATCTTAGAGAATGATCCGGTTATCACAGAAAACGGTCTTGTTGGATGGGTATATCATGTTAATCCCACATCCTGCAAAGTCAGAACGATTTTATCCCCGGAAACAAAGGTTGGTGCAATTGCAGTTCCAACTGGCGATAGCGGAGTGATTACCGGATCGGTGACGCTCTGTGATCAAAATTTGACAAAGCTCTCTCTTGTGTCAGGGCAAAACACTCTGCAACCCGGTGATATTCTTGTAACGTCGGGATTAAGCGGAATGTATCCAAAAAATCTTCAGATTGGGTCTGTTCAGGAGCTTTCGCACGATGAGTTCGACGCATCGATTTATGCAATCGTGAAGCCGTTTGAAGATATTACAACGATACGCGATGTTTTTATTGTGACAGATTTTCAGGGAAAAGGAACGGTTGTAACAACCCCTGCGAAGGAACAGTTGGTGCAGACAAAGGAACAAGTTGCATCGTCAGGCGCAGCGTCGGAGGGAGAGTAAATGGAAAACCGGTACCGACATCTACGATGTCTGGCTTATTTGATCGAAATTATTGTATTTTTTATCGTGCAGCAGACTCCGGGCCTTCTTCCAGAGGTGCTGGGAGGAAGGCCAGTTCTTTTGCTTCCAATTTTAGTAAGTATCGCGCTGTTTGAAGATGAAATGACGGGCTTATGGTTTGGCCTATTGATCGGGATTTTACTCGACGTCAGCTTATGGGATGTCATTGGAGTCTACGCGATTCTATACACAGCGATCGGATATTTTCTCGGTCTACTGGCGGTAAATTTTCTTAAGACGAACCTCATTACTACTCTGCTAATGACAGCGAGTACAGTTATTGTAATATATGGATTGTCGTTTCTATTGACAGTGCTGCTTAAACAGTATGACGAAGCAGCGTTTGTGTTTGTAAACCATTATCTTTCTAGGATGGTGTATACCTTAGCACTTTGCCCTATCTTTTATTTCTTTAACAAAGCGCTTGCGCTGGGAATTCGGGTAAGAGAGTAAAATTTCCTGGGAAATAACAAAGAAACCGCGCAAATGGCGGGGGGTTATGCAAAAAGACGATCGGTCAGAATCGAAGAAAGGTGGCGTCCCAAATCGAAGAGGAAAAACGAGTAACAAAACGGTGGGTGCTAGAACTCATATTTATTGTGGTTGCTCTTGTGATCTATAGCTTACGGCTTGTTGACTGGCAGATTATAAACGGGGCTGCCTTTTTAGAACGAGCAAATACGAGCAATACCTACACGATGCAGACAGAAGCCAAACGAGGAGAAATTTTAGATGTAAATGGCGTTGACCTTGCGGTGAATTTTACTGGGTTCAAAATTGTGTTTGACCGTATTTATCTAAAGGAAGGAACGGAAAACGAGATTATTTTAGAACTCATTTCATTAATGGAACAAAAGGACGAAAAATGGATCGACATTCTCCCTATCTTTTTGACGGCCGAAGGGCAATTTGAATTTATGCCGGAAAAAGACAAGGAAGTAGCGGAACTTAAAAAAGTATTGAAGCTTAACAGCTACGCTACCGCTCAGAACTGTATTAACCATATGGTAGAGAATTACAAGATTACAGCACAGTCTGACGAAGAGGTCAGAAAACTGTGTAGCGTTCGGTATAACATGACAAAAAGCGGATTTGAGCAGTCAATGACGGCGCCATATACGTTTGCAGATGGTATTAGCAGTGAAACAGTCGCGATTGTATCTGAGCGTGCACATATGATGCCCGGCGTCGATATCAGGACTTCAACGATTCGAAAGTATGTCAACGGGACAGTTGCGCCTCATATTGTTGGGACGGTAGGAAAATTAACGCAGGAAGAATACGACGAATTAAAGGAGACCTACCGCCTAGACGACACAATTGGAAAGAGCGGAATTGAGGCCGCGATGGAAAAATATCTGCGCGGAGAAGGTGGCAGCAAGATGGTTGAGGCGACGGCTGGCGGATCAGTAATCAATGTTGTGGAAACAAAAAACGCGTCGCCGGGAGATACCGTTTATCTGACAATCGACGCAAAGCTCCAACAGGTAGCGAACAAATCGTTGCAAAAAAATGTAGAAGGTGCAAAATCAGTTGCAAGTGATTGTAAATCAGGGTCTGTAGTAGTGCTAAATGTAAAAGATTTCTCGGTTTTGGCAGCTGCGACGTATCCCAGCTATGATTTGACAAAATATGTAGAAGATAACGATTATTATAATCAGATTGTAACCGATGAAGTCAATACCCCTCTTGTCAACCGCGCGTTCAACGGCGCATTTACGCCAGGCTCCATATATAAACCGGTTGTCGCATGTGCTGCGCTGCAGGAATCTGCAATCAGCCAGAACGATACGATCTACTGTAATGGGAGGTACGACTACTACGAGGATTCCGGGTTTTATATCCGGTGTATGGGCGTTCATGGAGGTATCCCAGTCAGAACAGCTTTAGCAAAATCCTGCAACGTGTTCTTCGCCGAAACAGGACGTCGACTTGGGATTGAGAGTTTAGACCTTTATGCAAAACGGTTTGGGCTTGGAATTTTAACAGGCGTTGAAGTATATGAGAGCAAGGGAGTTTTAGCAGGTCCCGAGTTCAGCAAATCGATGGGATCTGTCTGGTATGACGGAAACACTTCGCAAGCTGCGATCGGGCAGTCGGATAATATGTTTACTCCGCTACAGCTTGCAACATATACAGGAATTATTGCGAATGGAGGCAACCGATACCGCACACACATTATTCGGAAGATCACAGATTATACGAGAAAAAATATCATAATGCAGAATGATCCAGAGAATCCGGAGCTTCTTGAAAAAGTTGGAGTATCGGAAGAAAACCTCGATATTGTAAGAGAAGGGATGCGTCAGGTTGTAACAAACGGGACCGCGACGGAATTCAGCTCTTATGGCGTTGCGATTGCTGCGAAGACCGGAACCGCAGAAACAGGGATTAACAAATCAGACCATACGACGTTTATCTGTTATGCGCCGTATGAGAATCCAGAGATTGCGATTTCTGTTGTCATTGAACACGGGAAACAAGGAGTATGGTCAAAAAATATCGCACGCGATGTTTTGGACGCCTATTTTTATCAAAAAGGGATCGAAGATATCCCGCCTACTAATATTGATATCTCGCAGGCAAGTACAACACAACAGTAGAAAACTACTTTTTTCAGGTAACGCAATTGAAACAAAGATAAAATCTTTTTTCTTTCAGGAACCTTTTAATAAATTTGCACAATAAAATATGAACAAAAGAAAAATTTTGCTAAAAATCGAATTTTCTACAAAAAAACGCTTTGACTAGAATGAATTATTGTGATAATATGATACACAGAGGTAAAAACCATGGGAACAGTAACAGTGATCACCTCCGGAAAAGGAGGAGTTGGAAAATCGACAGTGACATCTTGTTTGGGGATGGCACTTGCGAATAGAGGAAGACGTGTCTTGCTGATCGATATCGACGCGGGATTAGGAAGTCTTGATTATATGCTAGGCGTAAGTCAAGAATTGGTTTACGATATCGCGGATGTCGTCAGCGGAGATTGCTCGATTATGAAAGCGATTTACCGATGTGGGCAGTTTCAAGGTCTTTATCTGCTTCCGGCTCCGCGGCAGATTCAAGATGAGCTGAGTCCATCTGTGATGAAACAGCTTGTTTCTGTGCTGTCGGAGTACTATGATCATATTTTGCTCGACTGCCCCGCGGGGATCGGGAACGGTTTTCAGGCATCTGTCTGCTGTGCCAGTCGCGCGCTTCTTGTGTCGAACCCGAACCCGATCAGTCTGATGGATATTCAAAAAGTTCGCTCTCTTTTAACAAATCAAGAGATTGAACAGATGCGGCTGGTGATCAACCGGTTTGATCAGAAGACGTTCCAGAGGACCCGGCTTTACGATGATCTCGACCAAGTGATCGACGAGACAGGTGTACAGTTGTTGGCGGTTATCCCAGAAGATTGTGAAATGGTTGCGTCGCTCGTTAGAGGAAAAGTGCCAGACAGAAACGATCCGGCGATGAAGGCGTTTGAGCGATTGGCTGCCAGAATGGAAGGAAGAAGAGTCCCGCTGCCCTCTTTGAAAAAAATATAGCAGCGTTTACATAAAGAGGAAACTGAATGAATGGAGGGATTTTGATGAACATAGCCTTAATTGCGCACGACGCAAAAAAAGAGTTAATGGTGCAGTTTTGTATTGCATACTGTGGGATATTGAGCAGACACTCTCTTTCGGCTACCGGGACAACTGGAAAAATGGTATCGGAAGCGACAGGACTCCAGATTCAAAAGTTTTTATGTGGTTCGCAGGGCGGGGATCAGCAGATTGCAGCAAGAATTGCCTGCAACGAGATCGATATGCTGTTATTTTTCCGTGATCCGCTCGATCCGAAACCGCATGAACCGAATGATATCAATTTACTACGGCTTTGCGATATGCACAGTATTCCTGTTGCAACGAATATGGCGACAGGCGAGGTATTGATCCACGGGCTCGAACGAGGAGATCTCGATTGGAGGAATATCTTAAATCCGAAGGGGTAAACACGCTCGTAGAAGACAAAAAGCATGCTTATCTTTTAAACTGGGCAAGCCGGTTCCTTTCCCAAAAAGAAAAGGGAGTCCTATTAAAAATGAGCCTAGCTAGCTTTCTGTTTTGCTTACAAAGTCAGGCAACCCGTCCCTTTTTGCGGGACGGGTATTTTTGTGGTATAATAACCTTACGTAATGGAAGCTAAATCGAAGGTTTGGGCTATTCCGGAGAACATTGAACCATGAAACATTTGATCCCAAGGGTCGAATACCAGAAGCGGGACCACTTTACAGACCAATCATGATATCATATCGTCAGAGAGGCTGTAACGCGAGCGTTTTAGCATACCTGCATCCGTCTGGTTTGGCAAGCGGACGGGAGCATAGCTTGGATTGCCCACCGCAGGTGTAGTATCATAGCTTCACGCGCGAAGCGGAAAGCATAAAGCTTTGATTCTTAGAGAAGATAGAACAATGTGCGGAGAATAAAAAATATTTTTTACTGGTGATAAAGGCTCAAGTAGCCTTAGATGTACAAAAACTAAGGAGGAATTGTATGGCCCTTTTAACAAAGGCTCCCAGGGGAACGCAGGATGTGATCCCGAAAGACAGTTATAAATGGCAGTTTATCGAAGACGTGATGAGAAAAGAAAGTGCGGCGCACGGATTTTCGGAGATTCGAACGCCAGTATTTGAACATACAGAATTGTTTTTGCGTTCTGTCGGAGAGACAACAGATGTCGTCCAAAAAGAAATGTATACCTTTGAAGATAAGGGTGGACGGTCGATCACATTGCGTCCAGAGGGAACAGCCGGTGCAATTCGCGCGATGCTCGAACACGGCGTCTATAACGACGGTTTACCGGTCAAAACGTATTATTTTTCCTCTTGTTACCGCTATGAGAAACCGCAGGCCGGAAGGCTGCGGGAATTTCATCAGTTTGGGCTTGAGATTTTTGGGACATCCTCCCCCGCTGCCGACGCGGAACTGATCAGCATGGTATCATCTTTGTTTGAACGGCTGCAAGTTAGAAATTTATCGCTTCAGATCAATTCGATTGGATGTCCTGCGTGCCGCGAAAAATTTCAAGCGGCGCTTCGGGAATATTTTGAGAAGAACGAAGCGCAGTTGTGTGAAACCTGTCATGCGCGATTAGAAAAGAATCCGATGCGTATTTTTGACTGCAAAAGCCCGATATGTCAAAAAATTGCGGCTGTGGCGCCGGTGATGATTGATTTCCTTTGTAAGGAATGTAAGGAACATTTTGAAACGGTGAAAAAATATCTCGATACCGCGAAAATTGGCTATATCGTCAACCCGAAAATTGTGAGGGGCCTTGATTATTACACAAAGACAGTTTTTGAATTTGTATCGAATGAAATTGGCGCGCAAGGGACTATCTGTGGAGGCGGACGGTATGATGGCCTCGTTAAAGAACTCGGTGGGCAAAGCATGCCATCGCTTGGATTTGGACTTGGGATGGAACGGCTTTTGCTGTTGCTAGAAATCCAAAAGATAGAACTGCCTTCTCCCCCATCGTGCGACCTTTATATTGCATCACTCGGAGATACCGCAGGACAGAAGGCATTTGAGCTTGTCAGGGATGTCAGAAACGCGGGGCTGATTGCGCAGAATGATATTGTCGGACGCAGCTTAAAGGCACAGATGAAATACGCCGATAAATTAAGGGCGAAATTTAGTATGGTCTTAGGTGATGATGAAATCAAAAATCGAAAAGCAAAAATCCGGAACATGAAAACAGGAGAAGAGGTAGAGATTGATTTAGGTGAAGATTTTTTCGCCGGTTTTTTTGCACTATACATAGAAGAAGATCAAAAAAGGTTGACAGAAGAGTTTTCGATTTCTTAATTGCTTTTTTCAGCCTGCGGCGATAGAACGGGATAAAACGACGGATAAATAGAAGGGAATTACTATGCATCTAAAAAGGACGAATTATTGTGGAACACTAACAGAACAGGAAATTGGCAAGGAAGTAGTTGTCTGCGGATGGGTGCAGCGGCAGCGCGATTTGGGACAATTGATTTTTGTAGATCTGCGCGACCGATCCGGAATCATCCAGCTTGCATTTTCTGATACGACCGACCGCGAAATTTTCGAGAAAGCATTTTCGCTTCGCGCGGAATATGTTATTGCAGCGAAAGGGATTGTCAAAGAACGAAGCGCAAAAAATCCAGAACTTCCAACAGGATCGATTGAAATTGAGGTAACCGAACTAGAACTTCTTTCAAAAGCAGAGACGCCCCC
>CAKSKO010000008.1 GCA_934465125.1 uncultured Eubacteriales bacterium | reverse complement strand
TACACCAAAAATCAATAGTATCAGTAATAACAGTCCAGCATAACCGCTAATCATTTTATTTTTTAAGCCCCAGCTTCCATTACTTATCATCTTGTCCCTCAGCGTAAGATACATCGGCGTATAGGTGGATAGGCCTATTCCAATCAATATTGCTCCGATTTTCCATAACACTGGCTCAACTTTTCCAAATATTGTACATATACTGCCACTAGTCGCAACTATCAAACCAACCATCAATATAGTATAAGGATTGTTTATTCTTCCCCAGCCATGCAAAAAGAACATTCCGGCCTTTTCAAAAGTGTAGAGTAAAACAAATGGCATCAAATAATCCATCTGTCCGTAATGTTGATATATAAGCCCTGCAAAAATCAGATTTGGCAAAAGTACAGATCCTTCAGATAATGTCTGCGCCACGGAAGCTCCGATAAATTTCAATAGATTCATTTTCATCATCTATCCATTTTCTGTTATTCTGTCTCTTTTTTTCCAATAAATGGAAGAAGAGTTTTTCTTTCATCGGTGTATCGATTACCCGAACTGGTTTTAACTGATTGGGCGAAACTCCCTTTATAATCATCATATCACGATAAAGCATATATGTTTCCTGCTGTGTAATGCATAGCTTTGTCCGCCTCAAAACGTTTGTTGCAATCTTACTGCCAAAGGAAGGATTTGCCTCTGATAGTCGCTGTTCAATGATATCGCGGCAGTCTTGCAATTTCTGCACGTTGATTTCCTTGTCCAGCTCCATTAATACCACATATCGACCAGGTTTCGAGTCCGTATCTGCATATACACTAAAATCTCGAACCAAAAATCCAGTATCATCCTGAAACTTCTGAATAGACCAACGTACTGCCTCTTCACTTGTCTTCTCACCTGCAATCGACAGCATTTGATTTTTGCGGTATACAAATTGAACAAGTGGTGCTTCATTATAAAATCCTGTCACATGAATTACATCCATAATCCGATAGCGGTAAAACCCAGAAAAATTGGTTACAACAATTTCGTAATCTTTACCCACTTCCAACTCGCTAATGGTCAATGTCTTCTCTTCGTCCTCCGAATCCACCGGAATAAATTCGAAAAAACCAGCATCTGGAAGAAGCACAAAAAATTCGTCCCCAACACGTCTTGCTACTGCCATCATACACTCTGAAGCCGCATAATTCATCATGCTATACGGGATATTTTTTCCTGTATATTGACGCATCTTCGAGGTGTACTGTGCAAAGCCACCAGTTCCGATTGCTGCAATCCACTGAAAATTTTTCCAAATACGAGGAACAATTGGTGTTTCAAACCCTTTCTCAAACTCTCTTCTCAATTCATTCGCCCTTTTCTTGTCTGGTTTAAGCATTTTATGAAATTTTGCCCTGAGTTCATCTGGAAGATGAATATCTTCACCAATAATGCCTTTTTCTATATCGTCACAAAGTTTCTTCCAATTATTCTCCATATAGATCATCAAATCAACAAGTCCTGTCATGAATGCAGAAATCATACAGATTAAATTTCTTTCCTGTAGGGCAAACCGCAATTTTAGATACCTCATATCCATTGCAGTTTCCGGGAAAATAAGTTTAGCTGGCGATGTCATAAAATACCGTAACATATTTGCCAAAGGACGCAGTACAGTTCCAGATATGGATCCTTTAGGAAGTCCATTTTCTGTTACCATCGGTCTCGCTTCAAGTGTATTAAGGCAATATCCATTCGAATAAGATTTTCCTGTTGTATTACGATAGAACTCATCCATTACACCAAATATCATATTTGCTGCATAGATAGAATAATCGTCTAAAGTTTTTTGCGATACAGGAATATGTTTTGGAACACCAACACTTCCTGATGAAAGTGCGTAATGCCGCACAGGATAATTGGTAATCAACCCCTCTTCATTATTTTTTATCATCCGATCAATGTACGGATAATAATCGTCATAAGTGGAATAAGGAACCCTCGCTTTATATTCTTCAACACTGTAAATATCCGCAAAGCCATACTTTTTACCATATTCAGTATCTGCATTGTAACGAATAATATCCATTAATGTTTTTTCACTCAATGCCACTGCATTTCTACTTACTTCATCAAGATGATGTATAGAATTACGACCTCTTTTTTTCATTATTGCGCAAATGATGTGATTTGTTAATTTGTCCTTTATCATATATAGACTCTCCTCTTTCTTCATTAAACCAAACCAGAGTTTGAACACTATAATCTGTTTCGTATAGAAAAAGGTATTAAAAACATCAAAACATTCAAAAAAATACGATTTTCACTAATATTAAACAATAAATTATTATAATAGTATTCTATATCTTAAACTATATCAATAGACTTATCAAAATTTATTATCGAAACCTGCGAGAAAATCCTACAAAACAATGAAACTTGCCCCTTTTAAGAGTCATTGCTCGGCAGAATGTGTTTTTCTTATGAAGATATGAAGAACTGTCCTCACCTATCCATACGCCACAACCTCCTTTCCTTATTACACAAAAAAGGGAGCAAATGATTTTCATCGCTCCCTTTTTTTCAGCCTCTCCTGTTGGGCTTAAAGCAAAGACTCGTCAGTTCACAACCGAATGCTCTACCAACTGAGCTGGAACGATATATTTTTAGTATCGTTACCAATGTTTGCTTCTAAAGTTTCTGTCTTGATTCATCCTATAAAAATTATTTGCTCAACGTATCAGCCATGAAACTCTTCTTTTTCTTTGGCTTTTCCGGTCTAATCTTTTTATTTTTTAATTTACGTGCTGTTTTCCACGCTTTCTTTAATTCATCGCTGATCTCTTCTTCAACTCGTCTGCACATCTCTTCCTCTTCAATAGAATTGAGGAGCAACGCTGTAATAATTCCGCGTACATCTAAATCTCCTACATGGTACATATCACTCAAAAGCGCACAAAACTTCTTGAGTTTTGCGCTGTTCGTCCTTTGGCGCAAAAGTGACTGCATTCTAGGCAATACATTCTTCTCTGTAAAGGTCACACCGCGAAAGGTACTGTAGCATTCCTTTTCGACCCGAATCTCTTCACGAAGCTCTGGGAAAATATTAACAAGCCGGTTCATCAAGAACAAAGGGTCAACGGTATTTTCTGCGTCTTTCTTTTTCTTCTTCGCACCCTGTACGATCGCCTTCCTCTTTGGCCCCTGAATTGTCTCTGCAAAGTCTGCAGCGATTCCCTCTGCATCGCGCTGTGAGTCTATATCCGGGTCAAACAACCAAGCTGAAATTGTTTTCCAAGATCCGTCCGGTCCGTCTTCTGTAACAGGACAAGTCCGAAGCGCAAACTGCTTTTTTTCTTTATCGTAAAATAAACTGTACGCTGTTGTTTCATTCACAAATAGTGCTGTGTTTTCCTCGGTTGCTTCGACCAATGAAAATTGTTGCTCTAACAGTGCTGCACTAATGCGATCAACAATCAGTTGAAATGCTTTTTTCAAAGATGTTCCTCCTAAAAATTTTTATTTTTAATTATAATACTTTTTCCTATCTTTGTCACGAATTTTATCATGCTAAGTTCCTTGCAAATTTTTTGTCAAATCAAAGAACTTCAACCCAATATTTTCGAATTTTTAACGATTAATGTTTACTTTTATAGTACTACAATCCAAGTTTTCACCCTAAATTAATGATAACTCTCAATGACAATGCATGTCGGAACGAAAATAGTTTTATTAAATTTTTGAATTCTCAATTACTAAATAACCCAAAATCTTTTATTCTAACCAATTTAAAATTTTCTTTCAGAAAGATTTTCATTTCTTCTATCTTGATACTGGATTCAAATAGCCCAAATCAGGTAATTTCTCAACGCATCTATGTTCTCGGTGGTATTGTCGCTCTAAGAGAAGTTCGATAGTGTTTACTCTTTTAAATTCCAGAAGAGGTCGCTTGTTTCTGGAGTGTACGTACCAGAGCTTATTTGTTGCGTTTTCATAGTATCAACCCAATTGACCAAAATAAATATGTAATTCTGACTGCACATCGGAACACAACCTCCAGTGGCGAAGAATCTAGTAATTTATCTAATGATCCATCTGAAGAGAGTAACGCCGGAAATAGATCAATAAACGATTCTTAGAATTCTTCATCAGCAACAGAGAATAAACCTCCTCAGTCTTTCCTATCTATTCCCATCGCTTGAATGCAGTGTACTGCTATTATGGTTTCTTCCGTAACAACTACTCTAGTTGCTTTTTTACACAAGAACTTTAACGTAACGTACTCATAGAGGGTAGAAAAAATCAAACAAATTCTGTACGATTAAGCAGCAATACCTCAGATAAATTAAAATCACTCTTTCATAAATAGCTTAACAAAAATTTTTTGATCTTTTCTATCATGATATCCACAATGCAAATAAAATTGATGCGTATTGATTCTGTCAAACCCAGAAATTAGACAAACGCCACAGCAATTACTTTCTCTAGCCCAATTCTCAACAGTCTCCAGCAATATCCTGCCTATTCCTTTACCTCGGTATGTTTGATCAACAGCGAGCGCTACTAATTTTTAAGAGGGGATGAATAAGTACACTCATAGTCAATACCATGAATGTATCCCACAACTTCATTGTCCACACAGGCAACAAAAATTTTACCTTTTCCGCGTTTCAAAATTTCACATAACCTGTCCTTTGTTTTTTCCAAACTATATTGGTATCCAAACGCAGATTTATTGAGCTCATAAATTTTATTACAATCAGAAGCATGACATTCCCTCACTATTATCATAATTGGTTTCATTCCCAAAAAGTTTTTACATATTGTATCATAAAATAGAAGCGTTGCGTTAAATGATTGTACTTTAAAAAACATCTTCTAAAAATCACAAATCTCGAGAAAGTAACTTTGTTGTGTTTTAATGAACTGCCCCCAATTGATAAGCAAGTTTAAGCATAGGGTTTTAAAAACCATGTACAGAGAGAAACTAAGTTACAAAAAGGCAGCACGACAATTTAAAATACTCTATGACAAACGGGTAGCTTCATGGGAACAGATCTACCTAGCAGAAGATCCAAAAGGCTTGTACATGGAACGTCGTGGTCGTGACAGCAAGGGATATCCCTAAAAGTTGTCAAATAAGGTAGAAGAAGATCTCATGGCGGAACACCAGCGATTGCAAGTGAAGGTGGTTTACTTAAAAAATTTACAAACCTTGGTTATGGAAAGCGAGCGACACTAGCAGAAAAAAGCGCAGAAATAAAAGAAAAAATCGCACTCAAACTATAAGAGTGACTTGCCCCAACACAGTCGGTACGAGTCATTTTGATAGGCATAACTCTAAATCGCGTGCAACTAATTTCATAAAAAGAAAAAACAGATACAACTTGCGCACCGAGGCTCTCGACTGGTACAATCCATCTTATAGGGCATAATTAAGTGGCGGGAAAAAAATAAATAAGTCACACACCATCTAAGTGCGCGACTCGTTCGCGGGCGCTTGCCCGCTGGTGCAACCGTTCATAATGAATTCGATGAAAAACATAAAATCTTCATCAATTTTCTTCTTCCAATTAGCAGACAGAGGTTTGTTTTCACCTACAGAACAGATGGCGTCGCTCATTACGTCATAATTAAGCTGTGTACCTTCACTATCACAGTGATAATGTACCGACTACTCTCTATCAATGCCAAAATTTTCAGCAGTTTCCACTGCTTTAATATTAGCACCCAAAAAGATAAACTCTCATCCATGTTTTTCTTTTTATCATTGGATCATTTGTTTTACCCGACTGGCGGTATATTGTCAGCTTGCATTTTCCTGACCATCGGTTGTAATGATGAATACGGTATGTTCGGGGACATCTTCAGGGAGGGCATATTTATAAATATTACCTATGTGGCGGATTGCACCGCCAACTGTACCCAGCAGCACCGTGTATCCTCCCACTGTACAATCATTGGCGGTCATTTTCTGAATGTGGTTTAAATCCAATCGATCATGTAAAACCTTACTGTAATGATTAAATAGTACAGTTCAGACGAAACATTTGCCTGCTACCGCCTGCTGCTTTTCAAGCATTGCATGAAAACCTCCAGCGGTATCACTTTCAAAACCTGCCATTGAGCCGCTGCGGTCAAGGATGAATATTAATTCTGTAATACTGTTATTCATAAAAAAGACCTCTCTTTCATTCGACGTCTAAATCTTAACATCTATGAAGAGATATCTGGTCGCTTGGCGGGCGACAATTATGCACCTAACAAGCTCTGATCAAATGCAAACAGTGCTTCGTTAATTTCAAAAACATTATAGTTTGCCTTCGAGATAAAGTATTCAATGATAATATCAAATTTATTTCTGTGTGAAAGGGCCAAACCCGCTTTTTGGAGCATCTCTTTTGTTTCTGAAAGAGATAATTCTAATGAAACGGCAAAAGCAATGACAGTAGGTTTGCTGGGCTTGTAATGAATATCGGTGCGAATTTCATAAAACAATTTGCGGTCAATATTTGCTTTTTTATAACATTCTGCATCCGTCATCCCTTTTTCATCAATTTTGCGGAGTAGCATCTGGCAAAAGCTTTCATCTATTCGCTTGATCCTTTTATCAATCTTGTTTTCGACCGCTGACTCAAGGCATAAATTCGGCTCTTCCAATATAGTCTTAGAAGATACAGAGACAGGCGCATTTACGCGACGACTTTCTCTGAGATAATCAGTATGCTCGTTCACATAATGCTTATCTATGTATTCGGCAATATCGGAGAATAGCTTCTTACTGATTTTGTAAGTCGTCCTATCAAATATGACGATATATACTTTCATTTCATTTTCGAGAAGAAAGTCGCCGATGACGTCAATCGCAACCTTGAGCGCTTGGTCCTTGGGATATCCATATATGCCGGAGGAAATAAGCGGAAAAGCTATGGTTTCGCAGTGATGTTCTTTTGCAAGCTGCAAAGAGACTTTGTAGCAAGATTCCAATAACGCTTTTTCATTCCGTTTCCCGCCGAGCCATCTTGGACCAACTGCATGGATGACATATTTGCAGGACAGGTTATATGCCCCCGTAATCTTTGCTTTGCCTGTTTCACAGCCGCCAAGTGCTCTGCATTCTTCGAGCAATCCCTTTCCGGCTGCACGATGAATGCAACCGTCTACTCCGCCCCCACCCAGCAACGAGGAATTGGCGGCATTAACAATGGCGTCCACTTTCATTTGGGTTATATCGTTTCTTATTATTTCAAGTGACATAGGCTCTCCTTTTAGTTCAGTTTGTTTTCTTTCTTCAAAACACTATATTTTTCAATTATGTATTGTGCAATGCTGTCATAATCGCAGAACAGCGTTTTCTTATTGATCCCAACTCGATCCAGTTCTTTCAAAAGATTTGCCTTATTCTTGATCCGAAACGTTATGTTTTGAAAATGCAAATGCTGTACTACCAATACTCTGAAATTATAGACTGGCTCAACATACGTCATACACCCTTGATATAAGAAAAGTCCTTGTTGGTTTCTTCCACGCTCAAATTTAATGACAGGTTGGTACACCATATTGGGTAAAAAACTTAAAGTATGAATTGGCTTCAGTATATCCTCCCGTTTTTTGAAAAGAAAAACTACAAAGCAAGATAAAGGTATATATTCTCATCACACCCATCTAAAGGGAACTCGTGAAGTTCCTCAAAAACTTCTCTTAATAAATGTATTCCCATACGTCAAACTTTTTTCGCTTTCGTTTTTGTAAAACTTCTGTTCTTTACCATCAAATGAGGAAGAAAAATACTGCAGATAACTTGCGATCAATTCATCCATCAAAATTGCAAAACTTTCTGGTTTTTTCAGAAGAATGACGAGGAACAATAATGTATTCGTTATCAGGATGCCTGATTTCTTAGAAAAGTGTAGGCGTGTTTGCACTTCGTTTCGTTGCTTCCTTTGGACTGTTCAGACGAAATTGTTTGATACTTTCCACTCTTTTCATAATAAACTTTGATTTTCTGATTTCTGTCGGATTGGCTTTTATATAACCAAAGGAAGTAACGCAACTTGTTATTGATATATTCAGTTGCTCCATATATTTGGCGAATATATTTTTCAATTATAGCTTCTTGACTGAAAGCTTGCTCACATTCCTCAGGAGTAAAAAATAAAAATTCACCATCTGTTGGTTTGTTGCCGTAAACCATATCAGAAACATCACAAATTATCTTCCTTCTACTTTCAACAAAAACAGTAGGCACCTCTATCAGATAGAAATTAATATTGTCCACAAGCTGCATTCTTTTAGCAGAATATAGTGGTTTCGGCTTGTTATCTACAGCTGAACTGAATCCAACAATGACACAGTGAATATGAGCTTTTATGGTCGCCTCACTGTCCCAGCGGAAGGTACGGTTGGCAAAATCAATATGAATATGGAAACGCTCATACCGCGGGTTCCACACGTCGGCAACCTGTTCGCATTGTATGATACAATTCGTAATGCAAAGGCAGTGCTGACAGCAATACCGTTCATGAGACGTGCTACTTTGAAATACCGATCGGATACATAGTCAATCTTCCCGGCGACTTTGTAGGGCTTGCCTTTTTCATCAACACAGATGAAAAATATGCTTATTTTGGAATTTACTTTGCAGAGAGTAGCTCACAAACGGCGGGTTGCACATAATGTAATTCAATTTATCTTTTGGTCCAACACCCCCAGAGCATTACCTCCTACGATGTTGGCATAAGATTTTATCGGCAGAAAATCAAGGCTGTGCTGGCAGGTCATCTCCGTTTCCTTCATCATTGGGTTCTGCGCAATTCAAAGCATTGCAAGGCCGTTTAATGCTCTCCATTGAGATGTCCTGGTCATATTCAACCGGGTGGTGGTAATTGCATTGACACCGGCTTTTTGAGCAAGCTGAGCATTGGTAATTTTCCAATCAATAAGTGAAACAGTCTATCATATTTAACAGCCACAAACCACATTTTCTACAATTATTTATTATTATATCACAAATTCGTGAATGATTCAACAAAAGTTGCGGATAATTTGCGTTTGTATGTAGTCGGGAAGGCGGATTAAATGCAGCCGAAAAAGAAACAGGAATCATACTTTGTACTATCGGCTCTCCCGTGACGATGGTACACAGGGCGATAGTAATTCCGTTGCCAATCAAAAGCGCATGCTCACCAAATATGCAAAGAAAAATGGTTCTGGGAACACCCGCTATTATCTAGATGATGGATAATACCGGGATGAATTTTAACCGTCTGAGCTTTCAAAGGCTGCTAGAGGATATTGAAATGGGATATGTCAGTACGGTCGTCGTAAAGGATATATCACGCCTCGGCAGAGATTATCTGCAAGTGGGATATTACACCAACACCTACTTCTCTGACAGTAATATTTGATTTATCACCGTGAACGATTGTGTGGACAGCAACAACGGAGAAAATGAGATTGCTCCATTTCGGAATGTGATGAAGAACACAAGTTGTTGAGGAAAGGGCTTCTCCAAATTCGACATTTATCGAGCCATCACGCACAAAGAATCCCTCTCCTTTCACAACCTATCTTCAATGAAATGTATGTAAGAGATATTTCAAGAAACGCCGGTTCCTCTCACCGGCTTCGTAGCAATGCATGAGAACCGTTATCCCAACCTCCTTACGGATATCTGAAATCACCGGAAAATAAAAATAAATAAATTGTCGATTCAGGCGCTTTACAGGTGGTAAAGGATGTCTTCCGTATGTACTTAGAGGGTAAAGGCATTGAAACGGCGGAAAGGTTACAGACAAGTGATTTATTCAGTTGCCTCACAAGTATTTGGTCAAACCAATGGAACTAAAAATCAGGATTTCTGAACTTCGTGAGAGGCTCAATTCTATCGGAATAACGCAGCCAAAACAAGGAGCAATTTATTCAGGCGGCAAGGCAGTTTATGGGATTGAAACGCTGATCGCGCCGTTATTACAGTAACTGATTGAGCAGATCATAGTTTATGAGATGGAAGGCGTAGGCAAGAACAGAAGTCAGAGGATTATAATCCATTACAAGTTCATTGGTATCATTGAAATCCCAGAATGTGAAAGCCACTACAGAGCAGACACGCTCCAATGCGTAGCAGTGAAGTATATCACCAAGTCCGCATAAAACAAAAAAGCTGGACAAATTTCTGCTTCATACATATACGAGAAATCCGATTGATACAAAGAAAAATCGAGTGTCCAAACTTAACATCTGTTATGAACACTCGATATGGTTAAGGCTACAACTTTTGATACAATCACACGGTAAAGGGTTTAACTGTGCGAAAATATGCACGCAATGTTTTATACATAATAAATATAACTAGGATAATTTTCCTTCAACAAATTCTTCAGTGCATTCATAAATCTCTTCAAGTCTGTTATGGTGTAAATAATGCTCTCCCTCTAAAATTTTAATAGTTTGGATATCGGAGTTTGTAATCATATTTTTATTTATACCAAACCAAGAAGTTCGCATTATTCCAGATTTAACCATCAAATGAACACTATCTATTTGTTCTGTATCTAGATAAGCAAGTACCGGCAAATTAGATGAATACTTCATATTTTCTAATTCTTTAGAATTACTATAAAAAGAATTTCACTGATTTATAACTGAAATATTTAAATTGCTTGACTTTTCATCTATTTTTGTTTTTTCAAATATCTCTTGGGTCCATCTCTCTAACTGTTTTTGTGGCAAAGGCATATCTATTCCAACGATTCCAGAAACCTCATCAGGATAGTTTTCTGCATAATACAAACTATAAAGGCCAGACATGAAATGGGGCCATCAATACATATGGTGGTTTGATCTTTAATTCACTTAAAGTTGTACGAATTTCCTGTACCATTATTTCATTTGAGCGCTCATCTGTGGTTATATCACTTACTCCATACCCAAAATATTCTAAAGCTACAACTTTGTAATCATGACTTAGCTTATCTGCTAATGGTATAAAATCGTCTAATGGCGAATCTGTACCCCATCCACTTAGCATGACTATCGTTTTATCTCCTGAGCCTTTTACGTAGGCTCTCATATTTCTCTCACCGATTTTATCCCTTCGATTTTCAAACCACAGCCAAGCATAATTACAGTAAAAATTAAAATTATCGCTAAAAATACCTTCTTCATTTACTATATCATCCCTACTTTATTATATTTTTTAGGTTATACAAAAACTGCAGTAATATGTGGCTTATGTCTTGTATTAAAAGATACGTATAAATGTGGTGCGGGTAGTTATAAAGGTCATAAAAACTATAAGCGTAAGCAAATAATCTTTATAAAAAGAAAAGCCCTAAACGCGACTTGCGCGTCGAGGCTATCGACTGGTGCAACTAGTCTTAAGGGACATAGAGAAAATCCAGTAATAATACAGGTTTAATCCAACAACAATGTTTGCTATTTTAATAATCTAAATAACCCTAATCTATAAATGTACAATAGTCACATTATCGTATGTGCTAGCAATTTTTCTGCAAGAAAGCGACGATGGCAATGTTCTGGGGTATCTTCTGCGCAAAGAAGACAAATTCGTTTATTTGGATAGGCAGAAAAAAAGTCTAAATTTGCACGAGTATTTAAAAATTCATTATAAATGCTTTCATATTCATTCCATTCAATATAACCCTTTTTATAACTATCAAAAAGAGCACGAGTTGGAGCAAACTCCTGCATTGCTATATAATTGCAATTGCAAATTTATTTAAGAAAATATTTTAAGTCTCCACTTTTGCTAAATCCAGCAAATTGAGTGGAATTATAAAGTCTAACATCCACTACTATATCTATGTGATTAATATTAATTAATTCAAAAAATTTTTCTGCGGATTTTTTGGTATATCCAATTGTAAACAGCTTCACCTTAAAACGCACCTCCTAGGTTAATTTTTATTAATAATTAAATTATAGCACTATATAAGGTGTATCAGGTAAACTAACAGGAATAGAGCAACTTTAGAAATTTTTTTGTTTTTCAATTTGAATTTAGGAGCAGTAATGCTAAATTCCTTATAATCGTGATTGTTATAGGTAAAATTACATTTATATTTACCCTCGTCATTTTCGTAAATATGCAAATGAGTGACTTCTACAAATAAAAAGATGTTTTTTGTCTGTCTATTTCTTTTTCTGAAAACCATGGATTAATACTTGAAAATATAAATTCTGGATTTTGAATATATTTCTTTAGATTTTCAACAGATACGCTAGATTTGCTATATTGTATTAGTTCATTAAGAATATAATTTTCTCTTTGATGTTTTAAAGGAGCAGATGTTGCATTAATAGTCAAAAAATCCAGTTTATTAAATTTGCATTGTTTCTTGCTCAGTGCATGACCTTCTTTATCCCGAACTAAACGTATAAATTTTTCAAATCCGGTATGTTTATCGGATTTTGCCAAAACCATTAAATTAAGATTCATAAAACTTTTCCTTTGTATAGTAAATTAAAAAGTCATCTACTATACAAGAGAAAACGATAAAAAGATGCCTTAAACAAGGCATCTTTTCTAAAAAATAAAATCGATGAAATCCGACTTTATTTTTAACTGGCACGAATAGTCCTTAAGAGATCTATCCTGGACGCGGGAGGCAACATAAAAAAGTCGCACACAACTAAGCGCGCGACTTGCACTACCGCTAGGTGGTGTACGAGTAATCTTAAGAGACATAAACGCCGTAGGCGCGTTATCGCAATTCATAAAAAGTTGGTAGAGAAACCAAGCCGTCGCGAGAGCGTTCACAATCGAGTAGGCGACTTGAGCATGACTTTTTGCGAAGAAGGAGGGACAAGGAAGCAAGTGGATGACTTATTTTTATAAAAAACAAGTCGGAACAAAGCGCGCTTTGTTCCGACTTGGTACGGATAACCAATAGGGACTTGAAGAAACCCAGTATTAATGCGGGTTTCAGCTAATCTCAATGTTTACAACCTAATGTCTTCATATAAAAGTGAGAACTATCAATAATTATACTAATTTCATATTTGACTCAACAATAAAAAGCTGCTAAACAAATAGCAGCTTTAGATTTAATTGTTTACTGTGCAATTAATCCATAATATTTCACAACACCATCAACATCTGCCTTGGCAAGTACTTTCAGCTTTTCGTCTGTAGACAAGAAATCTCTATAATCCTGTTCATTATTTAGATATGCATGCTCAATTAATATTGATGGAATATTTTTCATTATGCCATGCCTAATAATTCCGTACCAATCGGTAATATCACCGTTTGAATAAGTTGACCCGTCTGTAGAAAGCCTTCGTAACAGTCCGTTTGTATTTGTAGCTTGTTCTAATATATTATCTTCAGTTTGGATTTGTAATCCAAGTTTATTTAATTCTTTTAAAATATTATTCGCTAATTTTTCCTCTATCTCATATTTGTTGTTGAGATGAGAGCTTGTCACTAATATCATAGAACCCCTACTGTTACGTTCACCTGAAGCTGTTGCATTGTTGTGTAAAGATATCACTACATCTGCACCGACTTCAACACCTAAATCAACTCTTTTAGCTAAACTTGGATTCTCAAATTCATTACGTGTCAAATAAACATTTATTGTTTCACCATTTTGGGTTTTATAGCCTGATAATTCATCCTTAATAAATAAGGCTATTTTATAGTTTAAATCCTTCTCTTTAATAAGTTTACCATCATACTCATAAGCACATCCACTGTTATTTCCTCCATGCCCCGGGTCTAAAACAATACTCAAAGC
>CAKSKO010000007.1 GCA_934465125.1 uncultured Eubacteriales bacterium | reverse complement strand
ATTTTCACCTTCTGACCTGCAGTAAGCTCATCTGGCCGTTTGATATCTTCATTGGCCACTAGAAGCGCGCTAACCGATGTATCATATCGTGATGAAATACTCCAAAGTGTTTCTCCTTCAAGCACTGTATGCTCCAATTCTTCATTTTCCTCTATCGCGGTACTTTCGTTTGTGATTTGCTCCCAGAACTCAAAGCTGTATGTGATGATATTTTCATTCCCTTGGCCAGTCATTTTCAAAGAACGAAATATTGCCAAAAAAGCAGGGATATTCGGAAGTTTTAAGTATCCAGTCCCCTGACTTTCGTAAACGTTCCTTAACTCCTGAAACTGACCAATAGGGTTCTCCCCAAACAATTCCCCCTTTCCAGAAACGATTCGTTTCTTTCTTCCGCAATTCTGCAAAACATTTCCGTAAAACGGAAGAATAAATTCTTTTATATTTTTTTCCTCTTCAATCACAATTTGTTCTGGATTATGATTGAAGATATAATTTTTATAACTCATTTTTTCCAATTCATAATCCTACTTTCTACTACTATCAAAAATCGCTGAATACCTTCTCGCATCTCTCTCAAAATACTCTGAGATACTCTCTGCATCGAGTGGAACCTGTTTTTGCTCTGAACGTCCAGCAAACATGATTTCGCCTACTGTACCTTCCTGAAATTTTTGATTCATTTCTTCTTCCTGTACTATCGATGCAGCAGCCGTTTTGTTAATATATTCAATGGTGACGTCCGCTTCTCGTTGCCTGTTTTTTAAGGCCGCTTGCCTATTTTTTCGAAAAATTTCTTCAAAAACTTTCATAGCTGTTTTCCACTCCTTTTTTTATATTCTCTCAAGTTAAAGTTACTATTTCTTCCCTCTTCATATTCACATTTCTCTTCATCAAGCAGCATGTGAATATAGCAGTAAATATAATCACCATCACACATATTCCTCGCGTCACTCGCTGTTGGGAGCGTTTGAAATGCCTTTAAAACTTCCCAACGAATCCGCTCAATAGGTGTGTTTAATTTTTTTTTAAACCTTCAACCATTTTTGACGTCAACTGATGAAATTCTAAAAACTTACTTTTTACTTTTGTATATCGTTGCGCAACCTTCAAAAGCTCCTCCGGCGTCAAAGCATTGAGCGCTGAAAATCCATTTTGAAACACCGCTTTATCCCTACTGTCACAGAGACACATCGCGGCTAAACAGGCATTTTCAGACACCGATTCCGCCAATTTTTTATCAGCTCCATCTTTTATCAACCGCTGAGTAAGATCCCTCGAATTTGACTCGCAGACAATTGCTTCATAAACCGACAAGAGTCTAATAAAAAAATGTTCCCCACACAATGTTACCGGTTCTCTTACTCCTGTTCCTCCCAGCATAGAGGAAACTGCCCTTTTTCTCATCATAAAAGTTTACCGCCTTTCATCTACTAGCCCACAATTTCCATTCTCTTCGCCGCAATCACTTCGATATCTTCCAATACAGCATCACCGAGCGCTGCCGTTTCCTTTACACTTGCCCATTCACATCCAGAATAAATGATTCTTCTGTCCGGTTTTACAATCACAAGATTAAAATTATGTAACTCATAAAAATTAACAGTTCCCGATTCGTCATAGCAAGTATAAATTCTTGAAAGAGAGATCACATGCTTCATTCTCCCAGAAACAGTGCCAACCGGTTCTTTTTCACCAAACGCCTCAATATATCGACTGCTCTGTGTCGACTGCGCTTTATAGCTCTCTACTACCGCCAATTTTTTTCCATTGACTTCTATAAAAATGTCCTGACTTGTAGGAAAAATGATTTTTACCATATAATCCTCCCTAAACTTTGATATCCGTAGAAATCAGAATCTGATTCAATCCGTGTGCCACGACAAACGAAATCCCAACAACACAAACCGTCGGATCTGTTTTGGACTGAGAAATTACAGGCTGTTCATAAGATTCAATTATCTCAGTATCAAGATATTCCTGTAGCTTTAATGTTGTCTGTGTCGCAATCGAGGCCCTTGTAACAGAATTATTTTTTGCTCCTAGCAAATATTTTTTAAGCATTGTACGGATTCCAGGGATAACCTCATCAATCACTAAAATTGTGTTAATATCCCGAAACGTCGTATCGTTTACGTTGTCTGTTTTGGTTCTAGAGGTCACTACTCTGATTGGTTCAGCTAAATTAACAATTACCTCAAACGGAGTAATTCCTGATAAAATAAATTCATCAACCTCGTTTTCACTAAGCACGGCTGTTAAACGCGAAATTCCATCCAACTGCACTCCATTCAATGAAGCTGTCGGCAAATTAGTTCCTGCAATTTTACCCGCCAATGCCGCAGCAAGAAAACATCCTGATCTACTGTCTCCATTTTCATCCGCTAGATTTTGTGCAACCAATAACACCCGCTCTGAATTAAATTGTGCTGCCCAGGTAGAATGATCCACTGTACTGGAACAAGCTACGATACCGATTCTCTCGTGCATCGCTTCTGAGGCATCAACAACACTCGTCTTTAGTAAATTATGTACAGTACTTTCCTCACTATCGCAGATAACAACATAAACATCACTTTCTGAAGCAAGCGCCGCAAATGCCGCCTCGTAATCCGGATTGCTTGTCCCAGTCGATACCGCAGCAATTCTTTTTGCTCCATTTTGAAGCGCCAATGAGCAAAGCTCAGTCATAATGCCGCTGTTGCCAAAAATCGCCTCAGCGTCCGACGCCCTTGTAATAGAATAAACATGGTTTATCTTTCCCGCACTCTGTGCAATTATTCCAACTGCTTTTCCCTGACCAGATGAGTAAATAATTCCCGATGCTTCGTAATTGGAAAATACGCCCGGTCTCTTGCTTGCAATGACTGACATCACATAATCTCCTTTACAACAATATCGCTGACCTCTGTTTCATCAACTGTACTTCCAATAAAGACACGAAGCTTTATTGTGCAATCGAGAACAAACGCGCCGCTTTTGTTCTCAAAAGAAACGCCTTTACAAATAATGCTTTCTATCTGATGCATGGAATCGTCGAGCATCAGACTATTGCAAATTCGTGAAAAAACTTCAGAACAACTGCTACCATCCATCGTCTGTGGACAATGGATCTTACAAGAAATTGAAACCCGCCCACTCTTTCCAAATAAATCATTTCCGTTTTTTCTTCCAAAATAATCTCCAAAAGCGCCCGACGATGTTTCCACCCCAGAAAGTCCAAGCGTCACATAAATATCTTTTATTGGGCTTGGTTTCGCATCGATTCGATGTGCATTCACAAAGTGAATATCTGAAAGTGTGGGATCTTCAGCCAATACAGTTTTTATCTCTTCAACTATTCCATCAAATACTCCCAATTCTCGTTCCCTTTCTAAACTACATGTAATATTTCTATTTAATTAAATTATTAGTATTTATTATTTTGTAGATTCTTCTACATATTTCTGCAAAACGCCCCAAATATAAAGGATTTCATCCTGAAAACAAACCGCCTGTGCTCGCTTGATCGTATATGCGCATTCATTCGTCCGAACAATTGTATCAAAAGGATACGTATCGATTCTAATTTCTGCCGGTCCGATGTAAAGATATGTTGTGTCATCATAAGATCCAAGGTTTAAAAAGCTTTGTCCAGCCTCAGCCTTACTGATAGAACGAATCGGCTGAATAAACGCCTTCGTTGTTTCCTTTTTTGCTCCACTCCCGACAACTTCAATCTCAACTGTGCATCCAAACTGATGAATCGCCTGGTTTACTCTTTGCCTCTTCATACAAATTTCACCTGTTCAAACAAAAATTCATCATCTTCTAAAACATCTGAGACCGTATTTCTTGCGTTGCACCAAACAGATTGTGCAATCTGTACGGAAATTTTTTTATCAGCTGTAATCTTAACGTCTCCCGCAGAGAATGTATCCATTCCGCTCCCAGACGCACGATAGAGCGTATAACGATAAAAAGCCAAAGCGGCAGCGGCGGCGGTGAGCCGTCTTGCGTGTTTTGCTTCATCCGCCGCATTTTTTAGCTGTCCTCTGATTTCCTCTGCCGCCTCACTGCAAATCGGCAGCCACGGCGCTGCTTCCTCTAAATTTAAATCTGCAATCAACGCAAATCTCATTAAAATTTCCTGTATATCCAAGCAGCTCACCTCTTTATTCGACTAATAAGTTAACTTCTTTGTTGCATCTGCAAAGATTTTTGCAAATCCAGAAATCACACTAATGGACGCCCTCTCGAGTTGTCTATCGATCAGCTTATCATAATCTGTAACAATATCTCCGGCTTGTACCATTTCAAGCGCACAATTTTTATCGAGTCCAATAATCGTATTGGCACTCACATCTGGCACATGTAAAAGTGTTGCGCCAACAGGTGTCACCAATTTTCCTGTCCCTTGGAAATTAAGTCCTGCCTGAGCATCTTTCATTTCATCAAGATTTAATAATGACTGCATGGTTGCAGTAGAAGCCAACATCGTATTAAGCTCATATGGAGAAAACTCTCCCCAAAGTTTAATCAAATCACTATAAGTAAGTTTCCCGCTTGTCTCCGCAGCGACTGCTTCTGCCGCATTTTGGTTGCCATCTCCATCGATTAAAACTTTAACAGCGTCCTTTAACTGAGCACGAGCAATATAAGCACCGATTTGCTTTAAGGTTACTGTAAATAAATCTAAATGTTGAAAACGAAGTGCTTCATAAGAAGACACAAGCATTCTTCCTCTTTTATTGAGCTTTACGAGATTATTTTGTGTACGTACTACTGTTTGTGGCATCACAGCCCCTTCCATAACAGGTTTTAAATCCTTTTCATCCTCTGTTGGACTAGAAGTAATGGTTCGGTAATCCATTCCCTCGATTTGTGTTGTTGTCGCAACAATGTAAGGTAAAACATTTGCAGCCTCCATTCCCTGACGGACCGCTCTTGTAACATACTCCGGGAACAACACTGCTGAATCAGATGTCATAAAAAACTTCTCAACAACATCAGAATTTCTGCCGCCTACTTTAATATCAAATCTTTTTAGCTGACGCTGATAAGCATCCAATCCTTCTAACTCAGTGTTCTCATAGTGTTCAGACGGATCAAGACTTTCTAAATTTTTTGTAAACTCTTTCGCCCCCATTCCATACATTCCTTTTTCTAATCTAATTGCATCATAACAAGCCATAATTTATCCTCCAATTTCTATTTTTATATTTATAAAATAATTCCTGCTGTCTTTGCAGTTGTGTCAACATCAACAACAAGAATTTCTCTTCCTGCCTGAGTTGTAACTGTAACAGTACCTCCACCTGAAGCAGCTGTCAGCACTTCATTCTGAACTTTTACTGCATCGCTCGCGTGCGCAACCAGGTTTTGATACCCGCACGAGACAGATCCATTAATTTTTACAGTAGTGTATCCGCTGAGCTGAACCGATGCAAAACCATTTCTAACATCGATTGCTACTCCACAGAACCTATCTCCTGAACTGCATACTGACACTTTACCGTTGTCGCTGATTTTGACAAGCGTTCCTTTGCTCACACCGTCTGCGCACTCAAATGTAGCAACATTTTCTCCATAACCCTTAAAACTAACTTTCATTTTGATTTCCTCCTAAATTTGAAATTGTGTATTAATATGTTTGCTTTTTTCCTGTTTACTTGCAAGTAATTGCGGCTTTCGCATCAAAAAGCCATCCGTCTTCTCAAAAAAAGACTTTTTAAATTCTTTTAGCTCGCTAAGACTCATCTTAGAAGCAACCGCTTCCATTGTTTTTGCGTTCAGGTTCGGCTGAGCAATTGCAGCAAGCCTTACAACCTCTTTTTTGAGATCTTCCCGATATTGTTTTCCTTCTTGTGCCTCAATTTTGAGCTCTTCTATAAAATTACTTAAACTTCTCAACTGCTTTTTTGTCATGATAATTTCCTCTGCATCTTTCATCTGTTTGAAAAGAGAGTCTATATTCAAGCATTCACCCTCTTTTTCTTCGATAAATGCCTTGATCACACCTGCTTCTCTTTGCGCCGGAACTGCGACAAACGACCATTCATACGCATCCGTTGGATTTTCCAACGTCGCATAGCAAAGAACATTATCACCATCCTTCTGATAAAAAGCCCCCTTTACATGCCGACATCCAGCTGTTTTCAGATTTGCTCCACAAACAGAACAAGTCATGTTACGAACAGAACAGTTTACACTCACCTCCTTTTTAATTCCCGATTCAATCTCTAAAATGAGGTCCTTATTTTTCTCTGTCCGAACCATATATACCCTTGCAACAAGTCGGCAGTAAGGCTCTCCCAAAGAAGTAATACGATCATCTACCTGCTCAACACAACACGAAATTGTCCTTGCTTTTTGATTCTCCGCTTTCATATCATGATCAAGAATCCCCGTTTTCCCAACAAACAATTTTGCAAGCTGTTCGAGAGATTCCTTTGTAAAACGATCAAAGTCTCTATCGATCTCATTATCACAAAGGACAACAGAAAAAATATAAACCTCCTCCTTTGTAAGCTTTCTAATCGCATACTGATTAATTAGGCTCATTTCTTTTTCTGAAACTTCTTTGATAGAATGTCCTTTTAATATGTATCCGCTTTTCAATTTTTCTACCTCCTAAATCAATTTTTTTTCAATTTCCGCTGCCTTAGCAGTCATTAAGCGTGCATTCGCAATTTGTACCCTATCTTGAAGATTGATATCTTCCCACTGAACCTCATATTCAGATAAGTTTCCACTTAGCCTCATCCACATTGAACAAAGTTTCCGGATCGTCGGCTCCAGTAGTCTTCGGTATGCTTCCATCTCACTGGTTAAAATATCTGCCTGTTCTGTCGACATTCTCTCCGTCGTCGACCATGAAACACCTAGCAAAAACGGTGGAATAGAAAGTTTTGCTAGAATTTGTTCCAAAAGTTGTCTGACGGGAACTTGACTATCAAGAATCTGGTTATCCGCTCCAATTACTTTAATATCCACATCACCAACAGCAATAAAATCATTGATGCCGTCTCCGTGCATCGCATGCCCCCACTCTTTGGCAATTTTCATCGCACGATCTTTCGCATATGCTTTATCGCAGGAATCCTGACCCGGTTTATAAGTAACCGCAAATCTTACGTTTCCGACTCTTTCCCAGTTGAGCCCAATACTGTTATAAATGTTCAGAAGTATCCTGCTTACAAAAGGTAGCCCCTTTAAAATTGAATTTCCATAAATTGCTCCTGGATCCGGATTTAATGTCGAAAGCAACACAAACTGCGGAAAGTCAATTGGAGCTTCTTTTCCCCATTCCGCTTTGCGTATCACCTGAAGCTCAAGTGGATTTTCTTCAGTTTTTAATATAACGTTCTCAAGCGGCACATTATAAAGCGCTACAATATCACTTCCTTCTATGTTTGGCACCATCTCACCAATAGCAGTACCATATGTCAAAAGCTGATCGAAATACGAGTTAACAAAATATTCAATCCCACATCCACTGGCATTCACTTGCACCTCCCTTAAAAATTGATTCATCTGACTTTCTATCCTTTTGTCCTCGCAAACAATTTTAAACTTTCCCAGCAAACGCACTGTTTTACAAATCGCAGCATCGATCATCGGAACTGCTTCCCTCAAAGTGGTATATAATTTCATCTCTGTCTGAGATAATGGAACATACCGATTGAGTATAGAAAACGGATGTCCCGAACTTCCACAACTCGGTGCAACCTGTACTCCGACTGTCTCATTATGATTTTTTTTAAAAAATCGCATGTTTCCTCCCTCATCTCTTTGCGGCGAACACAAAAAAACCATTATCTTCGTCCGCCATAATTGTTGTTACAAAATATCGAATATCATCCATTGCGTGATCATTTTCTTTAATTGGTGTATCTCTTCCACAAGAAGTTTCCCAACGATACATCCCAAACTCTCTGATGCTGTCCTTACAAGTGTTACAAATCCGAATTTTTTTATTTTTTAGTGCTGTTGATACCTGTCTAATGCCATCAATTACATGGTTTTTAGCCTGTATGACATGAAATCTTCCCTGCTTCTCAATCACCGCGATAAAGCTAGCAGCGGAAGGATCTACCGTAACAGCTTCGATCTTTTTATCTCCCGCCAATCTACAAAGCGCAAGATAATGCTCCTCATCTGTCTTTTGCATTCCCTTTTTCCTCGAATCATAATAATATTCATCAATTCGATACCATGTTTCTCCCATCAAGCCCCACAGACCAAAGGAAGATGGGTTCACCGTCCCATAATCACACGACATTTCATATTTTTCGAATTCTCCGTCTGGAACATTACAAAACATCTCCTGATCAGACATAAAAGGATACACAAGGCCCTCCGCTGCAACCCATTTTCCCTCTATAAATCGGTCATAAAATGTTCCTGTATAAAGTAACCTGTATCGCTCAATCATTTTTTTAGGAAGAGATGGATTGTCCTGCATTTTAAAATGCAGATACAGTGCTTTTCTCTCTTTTGCTCGCAAAATCCATTCCTGATAAAACCAATGTCCTGGATACTCTGGATTGCAGTTAAACCAAAATTTTGAACCGGTCACAGAGCATCTCGCCATCGCCTGTTGCACAAACGACTGAGGCATCAAAGCAACTTCATCAAACAGTACCCCGGATAATGTCATCCCCTGAATCAGGGATGCAGAGGATTCATCTTTGCCGCCAAACAAATAGAACCTATTTTTTCTTCTCTCTTTTCTAATTTCGATAAAATTTTGTGACAATTTTTCTTTGCATTCAAATCCCATTTCTTTCAAAACCGGCAACACTGTAGAAATGACATTTCTTCTCAATGATCCGATTGTCTTCCCGCAAAGTGCAAACGCACACTCTTCAAATCGATAAAAAGCCCACGCTATAAAAGAAATCGTCATGCACAGTGTTTTTCCGCTCCGGACCGCTCCATCACAAATCAGTGCATCATACTGTTCATACGGACTTCCCCTGCACCACCAAGAAAGCGCCTGCATCTGTTTTTTAGAAAATGCTTTAAACTCCAACTCCGACCCTCCTATTATTTCTTTGATTCTGTCTGCAGCGCTTGTATTCCTTCTTCTAACGCACGATAAAATGGAATTGTTTCATTTCCGGACTTAAAGTCAATCTCCTGCAGTTTTTCCATCGCACGAATTCGATCAAAAAACTTGATTTCTATTGCGCCGTCTTTCAATCGTTTGATCTCAGAAATATTAAATAAGTCCATTTCCGCAAGGATCTCCGGACTGGGATTTTCTGTATAAAGAAGCTTGATCGCGTCACAAACGTCTCCAAACGCAAGCCTTTCATAACCACAACAAGCTCTGTGAATAAAATATTCCTCTTTTTGATGAAACAAGCTCATAATCTCATCGTTTATTTCCTTTTTCGATAGCAGTTTGGCTCCGTCTCTTTGAGGATCCCCAGAAAATCCTGCTCGTAAAGCGGATTCTTTCGCATTTCCTGTTATGACATAATGGCAGCAAAATAATTTTTCTTTGCTGGAAAGTCTGTTTTTCTCTTCCTCTTGTTTCATTTTGTACCTCCCTACCATTTTCACTATACCGAAAAAAAGACTTATTTTTTCCCCTCAAGAGGACAACAAATAACAAATTTTTAAAACTTTTTTATAAAAGAAAAAAGACCAGAATCATACCGGTCCTTAAAAATCAAAAAGAGCAGTTTAAAATCTCCCCTCAGAGAGATCTCAAACTGCTCTTTTGTTGGTCTAAATTACAATCTATCCATATCTTTGACTTGATTTTTTATTTTGTCTCTAATTAAGAAAATGCAACCCAATGCGCTCAAAGCAAATAAAATCGCTATGATAGCAAATAAAAACGTATCATCTCCGGTCTTTTCGCCAGTTCCCTGCCTTTGTGTATCATCCGATCCAGACGATGGTATCACTTCTTTCGTCCCAAAAGTGATATCGAGTTCTGCATCTTCGCATACATTCCTAATCCAAAACACTCCTTCTTCAACTCGATTCGTCTGATCATCTCCCGCATAAATCACTTTTTTTATCTCATACCCATGTTCCGGAACCAACAAAAATTGTTCATCTGAAAAACGATCCGATTCAATTACTTCTCCATCTCTAAGCTCTCTTCCGGTTAAAAAAACATGTCCCTGAAAATGAAAGTTCACTGTGGTAAAATGGCTTTTGGGAACCTCTGTCTTTAGCTGCATAGAAGCTTGCTCGGAAGAAACACAATATGCTGTAAACGGAACAGAAAAGAACGCTGTTACAAATAAAACAATCAAAAAACATACACCAATACGCCTCATTTCTCCATCCCTTTCCTTCATAATAGGAAAATAGTCACCCTTCTAAATAGCGAATCGTAAATAAAATATTTGAACGATATACCCCAGCCTTCGCTTTGCTCCATTCCTTCTTAGGAATCTGAATACGAAGTTTTCTCCGATCCTCTATATTCCAAATCAAAAAAGATTCTGTATGGGGAGAGTAACGAATGACTTCTCCAGAGTCTATCTCACTAACGAGATCACTATACTGTACCCTTACATCGATATAATGGCCCCGATCAATTACAAGATTTGAAGCATATACATCCCCTACATAAGCATCATTTATACCATAGGGAATATTTTGGCTTTGAGGAATAACAATTTCATACGAAGGCGAAACATTCGCTACAACCGGAGTCTGCGCGTCGCTTTCAGATGCAGCCCACACAACCATCCCACCGCAAACCGCCACGAAAAGGATCCCTACTATTGCAGTAAGTGCAATTCGTTTCATGCGCCACCCCCCTTTTCATATCAATACTCGGTGCATTTTTCTTTTTATTCTCAAATGCATCATAATTTCCTATTTCAACGAACCCTATATACCAAAAATCCATTTAATCTTTTACTATTTTTTATAAATAGCAAAACACATAATTTAAATATGTAAACTCTTCTAACTACCTATAACAGGTCACTGTACAACTAACGTAATATTAATATTAGCTCCATTCATCGGTTTTAGTTCATCAAGAGAGAACGTTTCATATTTCACTGCCGCATCATAATTCCCAGGCGCAAGAGGTTTTTGGAGTGTAATTTCATAAATGCCTGTCCCCGGTGGGACCATTTTTGATTGATAAAGCTGTGTTCCATCCGATAACACTAAGCTAACAACAAAATAACAAGGATTCCCCTCCGGATTCTGAAATGACACCTCAACATTTTGTGTATTCGCTGGAATCGTAATACTCTTATAACCGGGAACTTTAATCCCTGCCGATGCAGAAGAATCCTCTGCAGAACTCGGAATTTGATCTGTAGCCCCCGGATCAATATCCGGTATTAGATCAGGAATTGTAGGCGAAATCGTTTTCCAGTTAAATGCAACATAACAACCTCCAAAGATAATTGCTAAACATAGGACAATGAAAAGAATTCTTTTTAATAAGACATTTTTTAGCAACGCTATGTATGTCTCATCCTTCTCTTCACATTTTAAATATCCTTTCTCTTTATAGGAAAAGCGGTTTGTAGAGCGATACTGATAGAATGGCAAAACCTGACCATCCACCTTGAACTCTCCTCTTTTCCTACACTTCTTACACTTCGAGAATTCTCCAAGAATATGGTATCCACCCTCAGGATACTTTTTATGAAGCTGTTTTTTTGTATAACAAGATACTTTTTGTTTTTTATTCAAATGAAATGTTCCAGCATACGCTCTGAGTTTTTCTGCTAATAGTATGTTTTTCTCTTCCATTCTAAACTCCCTGCCATTCAATAAAATATTATCTGCTCAACTATACGCCCTCAAAAGAGCATCTATACCAAACAGGTGAATAAGCCTTTTTAAGTATTATAATTATACAATAGCAAAAAGAAAGAAGCAAGTTATTCTATTTATAACATAAAATAAAACTATCAGTTACGCCTTTCATCAAACCATAAATAAGTTAAGCCTCTCGATGTTATTATTGACTATAACTTTATCCGGCGGTACAATAAAAAAAATACAAAAAGGAGTGTTATAATGGCAGAAATTAAACCATTTCGCGCATTAAAATATCAACCCTCCAAATCAGGTCCATTGGAAGAAGTTACTTGTGATCCTTACGACGTTGTAAGCGAAGACAAAAGAAAGTCCTATTTAGACAGAAATCCCTATAATCTCATTCGTCTAGAATTGCCTAAAGGGGATACTCCCTATCAAACTGCCGCTGCACTTTTAAAGGAATGGATTTCATCCGGGATTCTCAAAAAGGACCCGATGGACGCGATTTATATTTATGAGGAAGAATTTTCCGTAGGAGAATCCGTTAAAAAAGTCAAAGGAATCATCTGTCGAGTGAGACTCGAAGAATTTTCAAAAGGAATCATCGTCCCTCATGAAGAAACGCTTGGAAAAGCAAAAGAAGATCGTTTTTGTTTGATGAAAGAAACCGCCTGCAACTTCAGCCCTATTTATTCTCTGTACAGCGATCCCGCACACATAACCAGAACGCAACTTGATACCTTATCAAATCAACATCCAGATATCGAAATGACCGACGACTCACTAGTTACCCACCGCCTTTGGACAATAACAGATAAACCCGCAATCAACGAATTGTGCCATCAATTTAGAAACCGTAGGCTTTATATTGCTGATGGACACCATCGTTACGAAACGGCTCTTCGCTATAGAGACGATAACCGAACAAATGGTACGTTCCCTTTAAACGGTGCAGACGAATCCATCATGATGATGCTCGTCGACATGGAAAATGAAGGGCTTGTCGTCTTTCCAACCCACCGACTCATTCATGGGCTAAAAGAGTTTAACGCTTTTGACGTTCTCTCTAAATGCATTCCCTATTTTACGTTAACCGATCAAAAAGGCGCCAGCTCTATTGAACCGACGCTCGCGTCATACTACGAAAAAGGAGAAAAAGCGTTTGCTTTTTATCAAGGTGACGGCAATTGGACCTTGATGGTACAAAAAGATAAAAACACCCTAAAAAAGTTGTTTCCAGAAAAAAATAACGCTGTCTGTACTCTTGATGTTACAATTCTTCACAGTCTCATCCTAAATCGAATTTTGGGTATCGATGAAGAAAACATGAAAAACCAAACTAACCTTCACTACACTCGCAGCTTCCAAGAGGCAATCAGCGCTGTCGATGCCGGCGAATCACAATGCGCATTTCTTTTAAACCCCACAAAGGTCTCCGAGATTTTAGATGTCGCCGCAGCAGGAGAAAAGATGCCGCAAAAGTCCACTTATTTTTATCCAAAGCTTTTAACAGGTCTTGTGATCAATGACTTAACAGAATAGTGTAATTTAGATAAAATTACAAAAATAAGGCGGCTATTTGCCGCCTTATTCTTTTAGAAACGCCCCTGACTGATCTGTAAAGCTTCCGCATGCAATCATAATCAGATCAACTAGCCATCCGATTCCGCAAAGGCCTCCGGTAAAAAGATATAAAATACCTGTTCCAATCTTTCCAACATAAAATCTATGAATCCCCAACCAGCCTAAAATAAAGCAGAGGACAAACGCAACCCAGCGGTTATTTGGAGAAATAACTGTTGTCTGCACCGGAACAACATAAACAGGCTGAACCGGCGGCTGCCCGTATGGCGTCTGCACCGGCTGCTGGTAAGGCGACTGAACCGGACCATATTGCGGCTGACCTGTTGGTGGAACTCCTGCCCTCTGCTGTTGTTGATATGGGCTTTGTTCTTGCGGAAGCGGCGCTTTGCAACTTTTGCATGTTACCGTTCCCGGATCATTTTCTAATCCACATTGACTGCACCTCATAAAAGCACTCCCATCCTAAATGATTTTTTCGTACTTTTCTATCTAAAACGAAATCAAACTCCGTTAATTCTCAACCCTATTTTTCTGAGCATTCTTCGTCTCGCTCGTCACCTTTCGTTACGATACTCCGGAGCAGCCCGCCGGAAACGATAATATTCTGAATAAACTGTGGAAACGGTTCCGCCTGATAACTTTTTTGTTTCGTTATATTGGTTATCATTCCCGTATCAAAATCAACCTGAACCTCATCTCCATCTTCAATTCCGTCTGCAGCTTCTTCGCATTCTAGAATAGGGAGTCCGATATTAATCGCGTTGCGATAAAATATCCTTGCAAATGTCGAAGCAATCACACAGTCGATTCCCGACGCCTTAATTGCGATCGGCGCATGCTCTCTCGATGATCCGCATCCAAAGTTTTTTCCCGCAACTAAGATATCTCCTTTTTGCACTTTTTTAACAAATCCTTGATCGATATCCTCCATGCAATGTTTCGAGAGTTCCTGATGATCGGTCGTATTTAGATATCTTGCAGGAATAATCACATCCGTGTCAACATTATCTCCATATTTATAAGCAATCCCATATGCTTCCATTTCGCCTACTCCTTTCCTATTATAAATGATCAGGATCTGCAATTCTTCCTTCTACCGCGCTCGCTGCCGCTACCGCAGGGCCCGCTAAATAAACCTCCGAATCGATATGCCCCATTCTCCCAACAAAATTGCGGTTTGTCGTTGAAACTGCACGTTCACCTTTTCCTAAAACCCCCATGTGTCCCCCAAGACAAGGTCCACATGTCGGAGTAGATACAACCGCTCCAGCTTTGATAAAAATCTCAATTAATCCAGATTTTAATGCGTCAAGATAAATCTGCTGTGTCCCTGGGATAATAATGCAGCGGACGCCTTTTTTCACTTTTCTTCCCTTTAAAATGTTCGCAGCGACCCTTAAATCAGACAACCTTCCATTTGTACACGATCCAATCACAACCTGGTCAACTGCGATCTTACCAACTTCATCGATTGTCTTCGTGTTCTCTGGCAGATGCGGGAACGAAACAGTTGGACGAATCCTAGACAAATCAATCTCATAAACCGCAGTATATTCTGCGTTGTCATCCGCACAATATTCTTTTGGTTCTCTTTGAAACCGATCTTTGCAATATGCTCTTGTGATCTCATCAACAGGGAAAATTGTATTTTTGGCGCCGGCTTCTATCCCCATGTTGGCAATACACAATCTATCATCGATCGAAAGCCTCTTTACTCCTTCCCCGCTAAACTCCATTGACTGGTACCTCGCACCATCGACACCGATCATCCCAATAATATGTAAGATCACATCTTTCCCACTGACCCATTTCATCAAATGGCTCTTTAACACAAACTTTATCGCCGACGGTACTTTAAACCAAGCTTTTCCTGTAATCATTCCAGCTGCCACGTCCGTCGACCCTACTCCTGTAGAAAAAGCCCCTAATGCCCCGTAAGTACACGTATGGGAATCCGCTCCTATGATACAATCGCCAGGACCTACCAATCCTTTCTCCGGTAAGAGTGCATGTTCAATTCCCATCTGCCCCACATCATAGAAGTGTGTAATTTCATATTTTTTAGCAAACTCTCTAACTCTCCTGCACTGTTCTGCCGCTTTAATATCTTTATTTGGTGTAAAATGATCCATTACAAGAGAGATCTTTTCCTGATTAAAGATACGATCAGCTCCGTATTTCTCAAACTCATCAATGGCTACCGGAGCAGTAATATCATTGGCAAGTGCCATATCAATGTTCGCTTCGATTAGCTGCCCTGCTTTTACTTCCTGAAGCTCCGCATGGTCTGCCAAGATTTTTTGCGTCATTGTCATCCCCATATTAATTCCCTCCTTAAATGTAAACACGTGTTTTCCACAAATTTTTTCATCTTATGTAAAACCCTTCTGAACCTCTTTATCAAACCATACCCTTTTCTATAAATAAACTCACTTCTATCTTCCATCAAATGAAACTACTTGAAAAACACATTTTACTATATTCACTATAACATAAAACTCATTCATAAGATAGACCCGATCCCAATATTTTGTATAATATTCCAACATTCATTGATGTTATTTTGATCATATTGCAATCTTTTTGATCATCTAACAGCAGTTTACATTCAATAAAATTCACAAACGCATAAAAGCTCGCTTTGATAATGTCCCTTTAATTCCAACTGTCGTTACATGGTAACATAAAAACAAAAAATAACGACTCTCTAAAAACAGATAATAGTTATAACTATTCATTTCCATGCGAGTCGCAATACATATAACTTAAAGTACAGTAAATATTCGTTTCCTACTATCATATATATTCACTATGATCATCCACCAAATTTCTTTTTCTATGCTGTTATATGGGCTGTGCAATAAAAAGCAAAGGCTGTTTTGATTCTTCTACTCAAAACAGCCTTATCT
>CAKSKO010000006.1 GCA_934465125.1 uncultured Eubacteriales bacterium | reverse complement strand
TTTGGTCGCCATGCAAAAGCTCTATTTTGTAGACGGTCATAATCACCAATTTTGATAATCGGATGCAATCCTTCCAAAAACTCTTTTATCTTTGTAGTTTTTGCTGTTTGATTGAGTGGGCAACAATCCTGACAAATATCGCATCCCCAGATTGAGCCGCCCTTTTTAATCCACCGCTCCTCCTGATAGGTTAGCTCCTTTTTCTTCTGCGTTAAAAAAGATAAACAATTTTCTTTTTGAAACCCATCTTCTAAAAGAGCCCCTGTCGGGCACGACCTCCTGCACACCCCGCAATGAAGACATCCTTTGGGTTCGGCGTCGTTTGGTTCAATCAAAAGGTCTGTCACAATTTCTCCGATAAATACATAAGAACCATACTCCTGGTTAATCAGTAATTGGTTATCTCCCATTACACCCAATCCGGAAAGTAAAGCGGCTTTCTTTTCCGGAATCGGAGAGTTATCACAAAACGGCACAAATTGGTTGTTGGGATACTCTTTTTGCAGATTCAAGCATGCTTTTTTTAGATATCCCATCACAACATCGTGATAATCTCTTATCACAGCATATCGGGAAAGGTTGCGTTTTTTGATCTCCAATCGGTATGGGAATAACATACAAATTACTGATTTCGCATATTGGGGCAGACGAGACTTCGCCCGGCAAGAAATCAAGTCCTGTTCCAGTTTTTCAAAAGAGCAGACGCCAAACAAAGGGATACCCAATTTCTTTAATACGATAGATACCTTTTTCCTTGCTTGCATTGTATTGTTCTTGTTTGTCATGATGAGTCCTCTCCTTTTATTGTAATCCAATTTCTCTTGGTTAGATTGCTTGTCCTGCTTTACAGCCTGATCGTAATATAGTAAAATATTGTTTTAATGAAATGAGGAGGTTGTTACTATGGACATCGGGGAGCAATCTTTAAAACAGCATGCTCTTTGGAAGGGAAAATTAGAAGTCTGTGCGAGAGTCCCTGCAAAAAGCCGAGAGGATCTCTCTTTATGCTATACTCCGGGGGTCGCGGCGCCTTGCCTTGCAATCCGCGACAACAAAGATCTGTCTTATTCTTTGACAAGGAAGTGGAATACGGTTGCCGTGGTAACAGATGGATCCGCCGTTTTAGGACTTGGAGATGTCGGACCTTCTGCTGGAATGCCCGTTATGGAAGGAAAATGCGTGTTGTTCAAAGCGTTTGCCGATATCGACGCGATCCCCCTTTGTATCCGTTCCAACGATATTGATGAAATTGTCAGAACAGTATTTTTGCTTTCCGACAGCTTCGGCGGGATCAATTTAGAAGATATCTCCGCGCCGCGTTGCTTTGAAATCGAGAGAAGGTTAAAAGAACTCTGTGACATCCCTGTTTTCCACGACGATCAACACGGAACAGCGATTGTTGTTGCAGCAGCTCTGATCAACGCGTTAAAGGTGACAAATAAATCCCGCGACGCTGTTCGGATTGTCATCAGCGGAGCTGGAGCAGCAGGGATCGCCATTGCAAAGCATCTGCTGCAAATGGGCTTTTCCCGTTTGACTCTTGTTGATCGGTCGGGAATCTTATCAAAAGGCTGCACGGGCCTGAATCCGGAACAACGAGCACTGCTTCTAAAAACAAACCTCGAGCATCAGACAGGCTCGTTGGCAGACGCTCTGAAAGGCGCCGACGTTTTCATCGGCGTCTCCGCTCCCGGGATCGTTACAAAAGAGATGATCTCTTCAATGGCCCAGGATCCGATCGTTTTTGCGCTGGCAAACCCCATCCCTGAAATCATGCCAGATCTAGCACTTTCTGCGGGAGCTGCGGTAGTGGGAACAGGCCGGTCGGATTTCTCAAACCAGATCAACAATGTTTTAGCGTTTCCAGGCGTTTTCCGTGGTGCACTCGACGCTAGAGCCTCCGAAATTACACAGAAGATGAAAACAGCCGCATCACTTGCACTGGCCGGATTGGTTTGTCAAAAAGATCTTCGCCCGGATTATATCCTGCCAGACGCTTTCGATCCACGGATTGTAAAAGCTGTTGCAAAAGCCTGCGAGTCGGCCGCTCATTCTACCATATCCTGATCTAAAATATTTCCTTTTAAAAGGCCTTAAGGCAGCTTAGCTTGCCTTAAGGCCTTTGTATTTTTAATAAAAAAGGAGGCGAAATGTTATTCTTAAAATTTTTTGGATCTCGACTCATCCAATTATTATCTCAAAGTAATAATATTTGTAATAATGCCGCTTTGCGTGATATCAACAATTCCGTAGGTGGCATTTACTCCCTTTAAGGTTCCTGGATTCAAAACGTAGAGTCCATTCTGATAGTCCTGGAACGCCTGATGGGTATGTCCAAACAACAACAGATCTATATTCTTTTCTTTTGCCAGAAGATAAAGCGTATAAAGTTCTGTTTTAACTCCATAGAGGTGTCCGTGTGTCATCAATACATGCTTTCCAGCCAAAAGATACTCGTCTACTAGAGGATACCTTGAGCCAAAATCGCCGTTGCCTTTGACCTGAATCACCATGCGGTCAGGATAGATCGCTCTCATTTCTTCTGCTTCTTCTGCTCCATCTCCTAAATGAATAATAATCTCCGCCTCCGGCTGCTCACTAATTGCCTGATTTAACGCATAAAAATCTCCATGGGTATCTGAACAAACAAGAATCCTCATTTTTCTGCTCCTTATCGCTTTCCTTAATCCCTTCTCACCACCAAATCCCTTTCTGAATAGAATGGTAAGAAAGATAATCAGTTTCATACTTTTAGAATGTTCTTCATAATATATAGCAGGTGGTGATAATGATGTCAACAAATAACAATAAACAAAATAATAATCAAGTTGAAAATTTATTAAACTCTGTGTCAAAACAATTGGGCACCAGCCCCGAAGAGTTAAAATCTGCCGCACAAACGAACAATTTTTCAAATGTGTTTGAAAATCTTAACCCCAAAGACGCACACAATCTTCAAAAAGTTCTTTCTGATAAAGATGCCGCGGATAAGCTCTTAGCAACACCGCAGGCACAGCAGTTATTAAAAATACTGTTAGGGGAGAAATAATCAATGGATGACCTTGCAGGCAAACTGGGCGAACTGCTTAACAACCCAGAAGCACTCGAACAGATTAAGGGTTTATCCGGCCTGCTTGGTGTAGCGCCCGATAAACCAAAAAAAGAGGAACCCAAACCGCCCCTCGGGGGCGATTCGTCTGCGGTTCCCGCAGATATGATGAAGATGATGATGAAACTAATGCCTCTGCTTTCATCGATCAATCAGGAGGATGACAGCACCAGATTGTTGCATGCGCTGCGTCCTCTGCTCTCAGACAAACGAAAAGCAAAGCTCGACGAATCAATCCGAATGATGCAGATGTTTAAAATTCTTCCTCTTTTAAAGCAGCAGGGCATTTTTTGAGGTGAAACATGAAAAATACACATGAAAATGCCAATGATATGCAAAAAATGCAGCAGGAAGCAATCAGACGCGTTCAGGAAATGCAGTCTCGTGCAAAAATGAGCCTTGAGGGAAAGCAACATGTACCAGAACAGAAGCATCCTTCTCAGGGGCAGCAGCACCAGAATTCTTCTAGGGAAACTGAACCCCAAAAAGAGTCTCATCATAATGCCCAAAAAGAAAGTCCCCCTTCTTCCCCTGCGGTACATAGTCCTCCATCTCACCATTCCGCAGGAAAAAGCGATATGATAACAGATATCTTTGCCTCCATCATGAAAGACAGCGAACGAAATCTGATCCTTCTGCTAATTTTAATTCTCGTCGGCGAAGAAGCCGATACCAGCCTAATCCTAGCGTTGATGTATCTGATGATGTAAGCTAGCATAAATCTGCCAAAGTCATCCCATTCGGGAGACTTTGGCCTTTTTATTAATTTGCTGCTTTTCGTTGAGTACTCCTACACATCACGAAGCGATAAAATATAATAAAATCCATCGTTTTGTTCTGATAGAATAAATTCCTTTGTCTTTTCAGGCACCGGGGTTTTTGTGGCGCTATCGGGATCTGTTCTTGTTGGATCATCTGGTGATACATACCCTACTAGCAAATAGATGTTCCCATCTCGGCGCGATGCTTTTTGTGTATAGGGAAGATAGGTATTGTGGTTGCTATGCGGGACAACATAAAACTCCTGTTTCTGCGTATCGAGTTCATAAAAGGTTTGCTGCGGCTTTTTCATCGGTAGATCATAAGACGGTCCAAACAGCTCCTTACAAGCTGCATCTACATCTGAAAATGGAACAACCGTCCTTCCTCTGTCATCAAACTGATCGTAGTAGTGATCCGGTTTCGATAAGATTGCTCTCCAAATCCCCGCCGTCATAATCATCTGCGGATCTACTTCTTCAATTTTTTGGAACGACTCTGGATCCTGCATCACAACGGGCACCAAAAATGAATCAAACTCCTTGAGTTTTGCTGCACTATTCAGCGGCATTAGTGAATCCTTCTCAAAAAATGCTACGAAAGAAACCACCAACGCGAGCGCCAAAAGAAGAAAAAATACTCCCTTGCTGATAGAAGGTTTCCCTTTTCTCGCTTCTTCCGAGAACGATTCCTCGAGTGGAGGTACTGAAACGGTAACAGGTTCTTTTTCTTGCCTTTGCCGCTTTTCTTTGCTGGCAACTTGTTCGTACCCTTCCTCTCTCGGCACTTCCCGCTCCGGGGGAAGTGGCCGCAGCTGCCTTTCTACAAAAAACTCCTCGAGGGTTTGTTCTTCTGTATTCTTTGGTTTTCTTTTTTTCTGTTCTTTTGCTTTTATTACCGGTATAGTTTTAGCGTCGTCGCGGTAATCGACTGAAAAGGAAGCGATTGGCTCTGCTTTCTCATGATCTGTTTTGTTCGGCATAAAACACACCCTTATCTGATTTGTCCATCTCCATGGATAATAAATTTCGTCGATGTTAATTCATTGAGTCCCATCGGCCCTCTGGCGTGCAACTTTTGCGTTGAGATCCCGATCTCCGCACCGAGTCCGAACTGACCTCCGTCTGTAAAACGCGTGGACGCGTTGACATATACCGCTGCGGAATCCACCCTGCTTGTAAACTCTCTTGCGTTTTCGTAGCTTTTTGTAACAATTACCTCGCTGTGTCCGCTTGAATAGGTCGCGATATGGTCAATCGCTTCGTTTAGATCTGAAACAACTTTTATCGCTAAAATATAATCGAGGAATTCGTTTTCATAATCCTCTTGTGTTGCCTCTTTAACCGATTCTCCGAGAATCTCTATCGTCTTTTTGCAGCCGCGCAGCTCAACGTTCTTTTCACTAAGCTTTTTTTGAATCACAGGCAGCGCTTTCTCCGCGATCGATTTATGGACAAGAAGCGTTTCCAGCGCGTTACAGACAGACGGACGCGACGTTTTTCCATTATCGATAATCGACGATGCCATCTCAATGTCGGCGCTTTCGTCGACAAAAACATGGCAGTTCCCCACACCGGTCTCAATCACAGGGACTTTCGCATGTTCCACCACAGCGCGAATCAAACCCGCTCCCCCCCTTGGGATTAAAACATCGAGATAACCAGTAAGCTCCATCAGGCCCACGGAAGATGCCCTTGAGGTATCTTCAATCAATTGGATGCAGTCAACAGGGATCTTTGTTTCTTTTAGAGCATCTCGCATTACCTGAGCGATCGCCTGATTTGAATGAATCGCTTCCTTCCCACCACGAAGAATCACTGCATTTCCTGATTTTAAGCAGAGTGCCGCTGCATCAGCTGTTACATTTGGTCTTGCTTCATAGATGATTCCAATAACTCCCAACGGCACTCTGACTTTCGTGATCTGAAGTCCATTTTTTGCTCGGTTGCCATCGAGTACTTTCCCTATCGGGTCTGAAAGCGCAGCAACTTCACAAATTCCATTCGCTATCCCCTTGATTCTTTCATCATTTAACGCGAGACGATCCAGCATCGCTTTGCTTAATCCCGCCTCTTTTCCGTTTTTTAGATCGATCTCATTTGCTTTTTTAATCGTTTCTTTATGAAAAAGCAATGCATCCGCAATCCGCTTTAAAGCGTCATCCTTTTCGCCCGATAAAACAGAAAGCACTCTTGCCGCTTCTTTTGCTTTTTTACCCATCTGCTGTAATATCTCCATACAATCTCCAACCTCCTCAAATTTGGCTTTTTACCTTATGTTTTTATCTGACTTACCATGCGCCTTAAAAATCGTCCCCGGATGTTTATCATCAAACAAACGATAAAGGCTTTTCGGGTTTTGTCCACTCATGACACAACAGTCGATCCCCGCCTGATTCGCTATAAACGCCGCGGAAACTTTTGTACTCATCCCACCAGTTCCCCTGCTGGACCCGGAACGCCCTGCAATGGAACGAATCTTATCGTCGATCTGATTGACTTCGTCAATCTTTCCTGCGTTCGGATTTTTTCTGGGGTCTTCTTCGTAGAGCCCGTCAAAATCAGTTAAAATAATCAACAGTTCCGCTCCGACGATTTTTGCCACAATCGCAGAAAGTGTATCATTTTCCCCAAAATTCATGCTGTCTAATTCATCTGTCGCCACTGTATCGTTTTCGTTCACAACTGGGATTATTCCCATCGACAGCAACATCTCAAACGTATTGATGACATTCTTCTTGGAATGAGGATTATCGATTACATCTCTCGTCAAAAGCACCTGCGCGACTGTTTGGTTATATTCCCCAAACAATTTATCGTAAATAAACATCAATTCACATTGCCCAATTGCTGCTAATGCCTGCTTTCTTTCGATTTCTTTCGGTTTTTGCTCAAGTCCCAACTTTCCCATCCCGACGCCAATTGCGCCGGAGCTAACTAAAATCACCTCTTTGCCGGAGTTTTTCAGATCGCTTAGTACCTTACAAAGACTTTCAATCCTGCGCAGATTTAATGTTCCGTTTTCATACGTAAGTGTTGACGTCCCAACTTTTATTACCACCCGTTTTGCTCGCATCCTTTAAACGCTCCTTTTATATCCCTACTTTAAGTTTCTTCCGTCGTTTCATTTGAATCCTTTTTAAAGATAAACAGCTTGCTGAAAAGATAATTAAGAATGACTACAACAACATTCATTAGTATCTTTGACCAAACATAGTCTCTATGGAAAAGGTCAACCAAAAGATACATGAAAAACAGTTCCATTCCCAAAGAAAACAGTCTCGCCGCAACAAACAGCAAAAGCTCTGTGAGAACAGCTGTTCCCTTTTTATTTCGGCTTTCAAAAACAAACAGCTTGTTTGTGATAAACGCAAACAATACCGCCAAAATCCACCCGACACAGTTTGCCGACATATCGAGAAGTTCCGGTGACGAAACCGGAAGATTCTGATAACAAAGCGTTGATGCAACAATATTAATTATCGTCGTTAAAATTCCAAACACTATATATAGAATTGTTTCTTTGTTAACTGCCGTATTCAAAAACTTTTTTATCGTCTTCATGTCCTTTTCCTTAAGAAATTTTTTCTATCTTTATTTTAACACCTCGTTTAATAATGTGCAATGTTCTATTAAGAGAAACAGAGTGCACCGTTTCTTTCCTTCGCTTTTTCTATGTTGTTGACTTCTGCCCTATCTGACGTTATCATAAAAATAATTTTCAGTTTCGTTTGACTGTATAAAAAGGAAAACAAATAAAAAATAAAGCCAAAATAATCGGAGGAAGAAAATGAATACGACGCTTTGTACAAATTCTATTCTTGATTTAACCAAAACAATTGCAAAAGACCTTTTTCAAGATATCACCTATGCATGGGAGGTACTGCCCCGAATTGGTTCTTTCATCTTAGAGCTCGGAAAAACTTTATCCGAAGAGGAGTATGAAAAAAGAGGCGACAATATCTGGATTGCAAGAAGTGCATCCGTTGCGCCGACGGCTTTTATCGGTGGTCCAGCAATTATTGGAAAACATGCTGAAATCCGACATTGCGCATTTATCCGCTCAAATGCGATCGTCGGAGAGCATGCTGTTGTTGGGAATTCGGTGGAGCTAAAAAATGTGGTGCTGTTCGACTTCGTACAAGTTCCGCATTACAATTATGTAGGCGATTCCATTTTAGGATACAAGGCGCATATGGGTGCAGGTTCGATTACTTCGAATGTAAAATCTGATGAGACACTCGTCACCACAATCTATGGATCAGAGAAAATTGAAACAAACCTAAAAAAATTCGGCGCAATCCTCGGCGACAAAGTAGAAGTTGGATGCAACTGCGTATTGAACCCCGGGACAGTTGTCGCTAGAAATAGCACCATTTATCCACTTTCGATGGTTCGCGGTTTTGTTCCGGAAAATAGTATTTATAAAGCAAAAGAGTCTATTGTTTCTAAACGCTGAACGAATCTAATTGTAACACTGTAAATTTCACTATTTTGTCATTTTTTCTTTTTCTTTGTTTTTATAACTGGATGGAATCGTTTTTTCTTTCGATCATATCCATCGTCTAATTCTCTATTGATGATCTGCTAACTTGAAATTTTTTTGCTCACCCTATCATTTCTTTAACAAAACATGGTATAATATCGGCAGAGAGGCTCTAACGCGGGTGCTTTTGCGAGATTGTCCCCGTCCGGTTTGGCAACAGAAAGGAGCTTGCTTGGTTCGCCTACCACAGGTGTAGTATCATAAAAATTATGAACCAAAAAGTGCTTTTATCGGCAAATATTACGATATTTATTGCTGTTATCTGGAGGCTGGTCGCTTCGCGCACCGCTGCTGTTGCAGCAAGATTTGTCGCAGAATTTTATACTGCGCTTTACTCAATGGAAAGAAGGATGATAGATTATGTTACAAAAACGAGTTGCCGCTATTCACGATATCTCAGGATTTGGAAAATGCTCTTTAACCGTTGCGCTTCCTATCCTATCTGCAGCAGGAATTGAAACCTCTGTGATCCCGACCGCCGTATTATCAACGCATACCGGGGGATTCGAAGGGTTTACGTATCGTGACCTAACGGAGGATATGCTCCCTTTTGCAGAGCATTGGAAGTCTTTAAACCTTCATTTTGATTCTATCTACACAGGTTTTTTGGGATCGTTTGCGCAAATCGATATCGTTTCAAATATTTTTAATCTTTTAAAAAGCGAAGACACTTTAATCATGGTTGATCCCTGCATGGCAGACAATGGAGAGCTTTACTCAATTTATACAAAAGAAATGGCCTCCGGGATGACGAAACTCGCCGCGAAAGCCGATATCATCGTTCCAAATTTAACGGAAGCCTCTATGATGCTCGGACGAGAATACAAAGAAGGCCCTTATACTAGAAAATATATTGAGGATCTGTTAAAAAGCTTGGCAACGCTTGGATGTCAGAAGGTTGTTTTGACAGGCGTTTGGTTCCAACCCCACTTACTAGGAGCCGCGTGTTACGATAAAAAGACAGATCGTGTAGAATACGCATTCAACTTAAAAATAGAGGGCAGCTACCACGGAACCGGGGACGTCTTTGCGAGCGCACTTTTAGCAGGGCTATTAAACCGATTTTCTCTGGGTGACGCGACACAATTAGCTGTAGATTTTACCTTCGGCGCGATCTTGCGCACCAAAGAATCGGGAACCGACCGCCGATTCGGCGTAAATTTTGAAGAAAACATTCCTCAGTTTTTAAAGGATCTTTCACTCATTTAATTTTTCTTGAGGAGACACTATTCATAAAAAGATAAATTGAGCCTTATCGAGCAAGATCTTATCTCTGCAAACTTCATAGGAACTCAATAAATATTCTTAACGTTTTGATACATTTTTCAATTGTAAAAGAATGCTCGTTCATGTTATAATGGAATAAAATTACAATTGACGCATAATTCCCGAGAGTGAGGTTAAGTTAAAATGGATCATTACCGTATTATTTCCGACTCAACTACCGATTTAGCCCCCGAAATGGTCGAGGAAATGGATGTTACCATTCTTCCTCTCCAATTCTTAATTGATGAAAAGAGTTATTACAATTATCCCGACGAACGCGACTTAAGCGGGAAGAAATTTTATGAACTGATTCGAGGTGGGAAAAGCGCCACTACGGTTCAGATCAACGTCGACACTTTCTTAACTTGTTTTGAAAAATATTTAAAAAACGGAGAAGATATTTTATATTTCGCTTTTTCTTCGGGTTTAAGCGGGACCTTTAATTCTGCTAATATCGCCGCAAATGAATTGCGTGAAAAATACCACGATAGAAAGCTGATTCTTATCGATTCCCTTGCAGCGTCGATGGGTGAGGGGCTTTTGCTCTACTATGCTGCATCGAAGAAAAAAGCAGGCGCTTCGATCGACGAGGTGGCCTCCTGGCTTGAAACAAACAAAAATCACCTTTGTCATTGGTTTACTGTAGATGATCTGTTCCACCTGAAAAGAGGGGGGAGAGTTTCTTCTTTTGCCGCTGTTGTTGGAACCGCTCTTGGAATTAAGCCGGTATTGCATGTCGACGATGAAGGCCATCTGATCCCTGTTCAGAAGGTCAGAGGCAGAAAGCAGGCGCTTGCAAATCTCGTGGAACATATGGAGAAAACTTGCACAAATCCAGAGGAACAGACTATCTTTATTAGCCACGGAGATTGCGAAGAAGACGCATTGTATGTCGCTGATCTTGTACGTCAAAAATTTAAGGTACGCGATATCAAAGTCCATATGATTGGCCCGGTTATCGGCGCTCATTCCGGTCCTGGAACGGTTGCGCTGTTCTTTCTGGGGACTCAGAAGTAACTGACAGAAAACGAACCATTAAAAAGGAGCCGTGGGATCTTTGATCCCTCCGGCTCTTTTTATTTCTCATCACTGACTCCTAGCACATAATCTGTCGAAGTCTCATAGTACCGCGCTAATTTAATCACCATCCACGCAGGGATTTCACGAATCCCTTTTTCATATCTTCTATAAACTTCACGTTTACAGCTTAAAAAATTAGCAACCTGTTCCTGCGTTTTATTGTTTTCCGTTCTCAGCTCTTTAATCCTACTATATAGCATATGTTCACTCTCTTTCCACTAATTCCCCCAAATTTTTTTATATTTATTATATATTATACCAAAAAGCCAACTCGTATACAACCGTTATTTCCAATAGATATTCAAATTACATTTGGGCAAATAAACAAATTTCCACCTTTTGGACACTAAGTTAAAAGTATGCTTTTTTATTAAAATGCGTATTCTATTAGAATCCAGTTGTTTTTCGCAATTTGCGTAACCTTTTAGTAAAACAAAAAGGATCTGATCCGATGCAAAAATTAATACATTATTTAAAAGATTATAAAAAGCAGGTGATACTCGGCCCTCTTTTCAAGTTGATTGAAGCTATCTCTGAATTGTTGTTGCCACTTATGATGGCGAGAATCATTGATTTTGGAGTCAACACAGGTAACCGCACATATGTCTTCAAGGTGGGTGGATTAATGCTTTTATTCAGTACAATTGGACTCATTTTTGCTTTGATCTGCCAATACTACGCAGCAGAAGCATCACAGGGATTTGGAACCAATCTTCGCAACGCTGTGTTTACACACATCAACCGCTTCTCTTATCAAGATCTTGATCGCTTTACCGTGCCGTCTCTCATCACGCGCACCACTGATGACATTTCAAAGCTGCAACTCGCCGTCGCGATGATGATCCGCCTTGTTGTAAGAATTCCTTTTTTAGTAATCGGCGCCATTGTGATGGCGATGATGATCGATCTCAAACTATCTCTGATCTTTTTTGTTTCCTCACTGTTAATCGCTCTTACGTTATCTGTAATCATTGGTGGATCTGTCCCATACTTTAAAAAAATTCAAAAAGGGCTTGATAGGCTTTCGCTACTTTCGCGCGAAACCTTGGGTGGGAACCGCGTTGTTCGTGCCTTTTCCAAGCAAAAAGAAGAGATCAAAGAGTTTTCTGGGGCGAGCGATTCCGTATCCAACCTCTTGGTTACGGTTGGGCGGATTTCCGCGCTATTAAATCCTGCAACATACCTTTTGATTAACGGTTCGATTGTTGTAATTTTGTGGTTCGGTGCGTCTCGCGTTAACAGCGGCGCCATTCTGCAAGGTGAAATTATTGCTCTTGTCGGTTATATGACGCAGATTTTACTGGCACTCGTTGTGGCTGCAAACCTGATTGTAATCTTTACAAGAGCTTGGGCATCGGCTGCAAGAGTCAATGAGATCCTTGATGTGGAACCTTCCATATCCGTATCGCAGAATATAGATCCTAGCTCTTCTACAAAACAACTCCATAATATCTCTGTTGCATTCGATCATGTTGCCTTTTCTTACAGCAGCGACTCAGAGAATGCAATAGAAGACATCACATTTGAGATTTCGAAGGGATCGACTGTCGGCATCATAGGCGGGGTAGGCTCGGGAAAATCAACGCTTATTAATCTGATTCCGCGATTTTATGACGCAACTGCCGGCTCTGTTTTGGTAGATGGCATCAACGTAAAAAAATATCCGATAAAAGAACTTCGAAACAAAATCGGAATCGTCCCACAAAAAGCGCTTCTCTTTTCCGGGACAATTGAAGAAAACCTGCGTTGGGGAAAGCAAGATGCAACAGATGAGGAAATAAAGGACGCCTTGACGATTTCTCAATCTCTCGAATTTATTAAAAAGCTACCCAACGGCATTCATACAAAGATTGAACAGGGTGGAAAAAATTTATCGGGCGGTCAGAGGCAACGCCTGACCATTGCAAGAGCACTGATTAAACAACCTTCGATTCTAATTTTAGATGATAGCACCAGTGCGCTCGATTATCTTTCTGATCTTGCGTTTCGGCGGGCGCTTCACCGTGAAACAGCGCATATCACCGTTTTTATTGTATCGCAGCGGACAAGCAGCTTGATGGACGCCAACCAAATCATTGTTTTAGACGACGGTAAAATCGATGCGATCGGCACGCATGACGAACTGCTGACTGCCTCTTCCCTTTACCGTGAAATTCATCTTTCCCAGCAAAGCAACGATCAGGATCCTTCCGCTTAATTTTCACGATACCCTGCAAGTTTCTATTTTCTAACGCAACAAAACTAAACGCAATGCAATCACAGGAGGGGTTTGCTTGGATTTTACTACTCTAAAAAAGATTTTACGCTATACAAAACCATATCGTATCTATCTGATATTGGGAATTTTTACTTCGGCTGCCTGGGTATCGCTCTCGCTTTATACCCCTGTGTTAATCGGCCGTGCGGTTGATTTTATGATTGGAGAAACAAACGTCGCGTTCGCTCCCATTATTAAACTCTTAACTGTACTGATTGCTGTGATTTGCATCGGATCGGCTTTTCAGTGGATCACAGCACTTTGTACGAACCAAATCGCTTACCGCACTTCAAGAGACCTTCACCGAGATCTTTTTATCAAATGGAATAGCGTCCCACTTTCTTACATCGATACCCATTCCCATGGTGATCTGATTAGCCGGATGATTAACGACGTCGACGCGATTGCAGATGGTCTTTTACAGGGATTCACCCAAATTTTCACCGGCAGCATCACAATTCTAGGTACACTTTTCTTTATGTTTTCCATTCATCGCACCGTCACTCTGATCGTTGTTATTTTAACCCCTCTTTCTTTGCTAGTTACGTACTTTATCGCCAAAAGATCTCACCATTCTTTCTTAGAACAGGCAAACACGCAGGGAGAACTCAGCGGATTCTCGGAAGAAATGATAGGCGGACAGAAGGTGGTCAAAGCATTCTCTTATGAAATGCAGTCTATCGCACGATTCCAAGAAATCAATAGCCGTCTTTATTCTCAGGGGGTCAAAGCCCAATTTTATTCCTCCTTATCCAACCCTGGTACGCGGTTTATTAACACAATCGTTTACACTACTGTTGGAGTAATTGGTTCAATTATTGTCTTGTCAGGCGGCGCTTTGACAGTTGGAGATCTCTCAAGCTTCTTAATCTATGCAAACCAGTATGCAAAACCATTTAACGAAATCACTGGCGTCATTACACAAATTCAGACGGCTTTCGCGGCGGCAAAGCGCGTCTTTGAGGTATTAGAAATTCAGGATGAAGAACCGGACGCTCCGGGTGCAATCAAAATGAGCGACTGCAAAGGGGAAATCACAGCCGAGCATGTGTCTTTTTCTTACCGTCCAGAAACTCCACTCATAGAAGATTTTAACCTTTTTGTCAAAAGTGGAGAGAAAATTGCAATTGTTGGTCCAACAGGGTGCGGAAAAACCACATTTATTAATCTTTTAATGCGGTTTTATGACATAAATTGTGGTACAGTGAAGATAGATGGTATTCTAATAAATAACATCCAACGTGATAATCTTCGCTCGCTATATGGAATGGTCCTGCAGGAAACTTGGCTTTTTGAAGGAACAATCTCACAAAATATCTCCTACGGAAAACCTGATGCTACAAAAAAAGAAATTATATCTGCTGCAAAGCGCGCTTATGCACACAGCTTTATCAAACGCCTTGAAAATGGATACGATACGCTGATTAAACAGGGCGGATCAAATCTATCAGAGGGCGAAAAACAGCTTTTGTGCATCGCGCGGGTGATGCTCCTCGATCCTCCTATGTTAATTTTGGATGAAGCGACCAGTAGTATCGATACAATGACGGAAGCAAGAATTCAGAAGGCCTTCTCAAAAATGATGAAAGGCAGAACAAGTTTTATTGTAGCACACCGTCTCTCGACAATCAGAGAAGCTGATCAAATTCTCGTGATGAAAGACGGAAATATCATTGAAAAGGGAACCCACGAATCATTGCTCGAAAAAAATGGATTTTACGCTTCTCTTTACAGAGGGCAATTTGCTCCAACTGAAAAAAAGAAAATGTAGGAGGTTCTTTGATGGATGTAAAACAGCAGGAAGTCTATGATCGAATCATCGATAACATCAAACGGTATCGAAAGAGGGAACAGCTTTCTCAAAAAAGCTCGCAGAACGCGCACAAATCAGTAAAAGATATTTGAGCCAGATCGAAGCGAAAAACTGTAATAAATTTTGTTCGATAGATACGCTTATTAGCATCGCAGAAGCGCTGGACGTAAAATTATTTGAATTGTTTCTCTTTGAATGAACTTGTTTTGTTTGAAAGATTCCAAAAGATAGGCGGTGCCAACTTTTAGACAGTTTTTTTATTGTAATGTGTCTGAATGAAAAATGATCCTTCCGCGATACTTATCCCAACAAAGGTATGTTCCTCACTTTCTGTGCATAGAGATAATTGTCAGACAACTCTATGCTTCGGGGGTGAACAACTTGGATCAATTTCTTGAAATGGTAAAACAATGCAATGATGCAGTCAGTAAGGTGGTTTGGGGACCTGCTATGCTTCTTTTGCTGCTGTTTACCGGAATCCTGTTTACTGTTTGGTCGAAATTTTTTCAATTTACAAACTGTAAGCTATGGATGCAACATACCGCCGGGTCATTTTTTCATAAAGCCCCTAAAAAAACAGAAAAAAACAAAAGCGGTATTTCCGCATTTCAGGCAATGACTACCGCTTTGGCTGGTGCGATCGGAACCGGAAATATTGTTGGCGTCGCAACAGCGATCACCTTAGGGGGCGCTGGGTCGATTTTTTGGATGTGGGTCGCTTCGCTCTTTGGCATGATGACAATCTTTGCTGAAAATATACTAGGAGTAAAATACAGAAGAAAAAATACCAATGGAGAGTACGTTGGCGGACCAATGTATTACATTGAATATGGATTAAAACAAAAATGGATGGCTGTCCTCTTTGCAATCTTTTGTACGATCGCAACTCTCGGAATGGGAAATATGACACAGGCGAATTCCATTGCCGGGGCTTTGTATGAGACCTTTTCAATTGAACCGAAATACACCGGTCTGATTTTATGTCTGCTTGTTGGGAGCATTATTTTTGGTGGGGTCAGACGAATTGCAAAATTTAGCGAAAAGATCGTCCCATTCATGGCGTTTTTCTATTTAGCCGGCGGGCTGATTGTCATTTTTGTCCATGCAAAAGCACTTCCCGGCGTTTTTTTATGGATCGTAAAAGATGCCTTTTCGTTCTCGGCCGCGGCGGGCGGTGGGATCGGATTTTTAACTTCTCGCGCGATCAAATATGGTATTGCAAGGGGTGTTTTTTCAAACGAGGCAGGGCTTGGAAGCTCTCCGATTATTTATGCTGCGTCAGAGGAAAAAGAACCGGTTGTGCAGGGAATGTGGGGGATTTTTCAGGTGTTTTTTGATACAATTATCGGATGTAGTGTTACCGCGCTTTGTATTCTTTGTTCTGGCACTGTGGATTCCGGAAAAAATGGCGTTGCATTGAGCACTGCCGCGTTTGAGACCGTCTTTGGTCAATTCGGCTCAATCTTCGTTACCATTTCTATCGCCATGTTTGCATTTGCTACGATGGTCGGCTGGTCTTACTATGGCGAGCGCAGCTTGGAGTATATTGCGGGAACAAAGTTTATCCCTGTATATAAGGCATTTTACGTTGTCATGATTTTATTTGGATGCGTGATGGATCTTAATCTTGTTTGGGATCTCTCCGATACATTCAACGGACTGATGGCAATTCCCAATCTGATCGCGCTGTTATTTTTATCAAAAGAAGTGATGAATGAAACAAAAGACTATCAAAAGAAACGGTCTAAACGATCTCATGCTAAAAAATAAGCAGTCTTACTTTTTCTAGCAATTAAAAAAGACCTTACCGCACAAATTGTGCACAAGGTCTTTTTTTGTTATGGCTTTTATCTGAGGAATAGATGCTCAAAAAGGTTTTTACTCTTCGTGAGTCTGCGTCCACTCTGCCATTGGTATAAAATCTACAATCGACAACGTAACGGTATCGATTATATTAATTTTGAGATCTGCAAAGATATATTCGAGTCCGTTCTCATTAACCGCCTTCAAGTCCCATAATCCTTCTTTGTTTTCTAAAAACGCCTTTATTTTCACCCTATCCCCGCTGCAAAAAGTATGCGTCATCAGCAGATTTTCTCCCCAATCAGATTGCCCCGCAGGAGAGAGAGCCAGCGACAACAAGGTATCCCCTGTTTGATTCACCACAGTGAATTCATAGGCAACGAGTGAATTTTTAGGATCACTCTGCTCCGAGACTACCCCGACTGCGCCATTTACAGGTATTGCGGTTTGCGATATTTGTCGATCCGTATGTCCTGATTCCGATGCATGCGTTGTACATCCCGATATCACCGCCATGCAAACAAAAAGTAAACTAAATATTTTTATTATTTTTCCTTTTTTCACTAATCTAGATCCTCCGAAAAATTAGAGATTCTGCCTTAATCAACAAGAAGATTTCCGTCGATATCTCTGGCATTGCCCCATGCAATTACGATAATATCATAAAGCCACCAGATTCCAACTCCTCCACAGGTGATCAATTTTAAAATTCCCGTTCCGATCTTTCCCATGTAAAAGCGGTCAATTCCATAATACCCTAAAAATATTGAGAGTAACAGCGCAACAGTTAATTTCCTCTTCATAATTATCCTCCTTTTTTCATGAGTAAAACCTATCCGAGTCAACATAATTTGCCATTCGTCTACATTGTATCACAAGAGTTTGCTTTTGTCACGTTATTTTACACAAAAAACTTTTTCGATTTGTTCCTGACCTTATTATTCTATGACAGCACCTTGTTTCTGCTACAAAACAAAAAACGGTCGAAACCCGAAATAAACTTTCAGATTTCCACCGCTGTCTCTCATATATTACTGTTTTAAATCCCCTTCATTTTTTCACCGGGACTTCTTTCATACTTTGTTCTATAAGGGTCGACATATCAACCTGGAGTTTTTCTTTTTTACTTTCAAATCCGGCAAAAACAGAGCCCACTATAATACAAGAAT
>CAKSKO010000005.1 GCA_934465125.1 uncultured Eubacteriales bacterium | reverse complement strand
TCCGTGGTCCGCATTATTCCAGAAAAATAAAAAATACAATAGAGCAACTTCATATAACAATGGAGGAAGCAGATCGTTTCTTAAAACAACACCAGATAAAAAATGCTTTTTATGTTCTTCTCGCTTTGGAGGAATTGTTGACTAATATTGTGAAATATGGATCCTCTTGCACGATTGAGATATTGCTTGAAATATTCGAAGATAGTATTAAAATAATGATTGTTGACAATAGCTTTGCTTTTGATCCCACAAAGATTGGTAATCCAGACGTCTCTCTTCCCTTAGAGAAACGCAAAATAGGTGGATTAGGGATATATTTGATCCAAAAATCTGCAAAATCCACTTCTTATCAAAGAGTTCAGGATAAAAATATTAATACTATTATTTTATCAAAGGAGGAATCGTCGCATGGAAATTCAAAAAATTAAAGAAAGCGACAAAACTACAATCAAAATCAGTGGAAAACTCAATACATTCGAATGCGAAAAGCTCGATCCTGTTATGGATAGTCTTGAAGAAGACGAATATAAAAATTTAGTCTTCGATATGAATGATCTTGAGTATATTAGCAGTTCCGGGTTAAGAACTTTACTCAAAGCAAATACCAAAGCCGCTTCCATTAATGGAAAAGTTGTGATATGCGGGGTATCGGAAGACATTTATGAAATTTTTGAAGTAACTGGTTTTGATCTTATTTTCAAGATTATCAAAAAATAATTATGATACACAAACAACCCCTTGTACGAAAAACCTTTTATAGCATGCTCTTTCCAACAATGCTTACGAATCTAGTCACTTCAATTGGTTCTTTTTCTGACACAGTCATTGTTGGAAAACTACTGGGCGAAATTGCTCTTTCCTCTATTACACTCACTGCTCCGATTTTTATGATGATCAATACTTGCGCCGCAATGATTGCAGTTGGAGGATCCACTATCATGAGCATCTTAACTGGAAAAAGAGAGAAAGCATCCTCACAAAAAATCTTCAGCTTATCGTTAAACTTGGCATTTGGAATTGGAATTCTGATTCTTATCATCGGTCTTATTTGGATGGACCCTCTAATTTATCTTTTAGGAGGACGTACCGATCAGCTTGAACTTCTGATAAAATCATACGCTAAAATCATTTTATCAGGCAGCCCTATTTTTATGATAAATATTTGTCTATCGTTCTTTGTGAGAAATGATGGCCATGCAAATTTAGTAATGAGTGGCATGTTAAGCGCGATCGTACTCAACATTATTTTAGACCTATTCTTTGTTTCGCTCTGCAAAATGTCGGTTGAAGGCGCTGCCTACGCAATGATTTTTTCACAAATTATAAGTACTTTGATTATTGCCTCTCACTTCTTATCAAAGAAAAACACATTGCGGTATGGCAGATCATTTTCTTTAAATGGATGCGCTTTGATTTTTAAAAATGGTATCGGTACTGCTTCGATTTTTATTTTTCAATTTATTGTTATACTACCACTCAATAATTTGATTATGACAGTCGCCGGACAAATTGGTATCACGGTTTACACAGTAGTATTCAACCTCTCTTTGCTAGCGCTTTCTATATTTGAGGGACTGAGTCAAACAATTCAGCCGATGATCAGTATTTATTCTGGAGAAGAGAACAATAGCGCAATCAAGTATATCATGCGATTGGCCTTTCACTGGACAATCGGACTTTGTTTAATTACCACATTGTATTTGGAATGTTTTCCAAAATCTGTTATATCCTTTTTGGGCTTAAGCAGTCCATCTGTTATAGGGGATTCGATCGTTGCGATACGCATCTATAGCCTTGGTATCTTTTTGATGACTATGAATGTATTAATGGGATATTATTACCAGTCGCATGGTCTTCCTAAAATCACCGCTGTAATCACTATATTAAGGAGTTTCATCACTCCGCTTGCGGGATCATTTATATTCAGCAGTTTCTTAGGCCTCTATGGGGTGTGGATTGGACTGGTGTTCGCCGAACTGATTACTTTGATTCTCTGGTGTGGTTACGTCTTTTGGATACAAAGAAAGCAAAATGCCATCTCTCTTTTATTGCTTGATCTTGAAAAAAATGATCAAACCGTTATCTTTCATTTAGAAGGCAAAACGAAGCAATTATACGATATAATGGAAACAATCGAATCGCTCATGAGATCCCGTGAGCTTTCTTTTAAAACTCAAAAGAAAGCTCTCATAGCCATTGAAGAGGTCGTTAACAATATCATCAAATACAGTAATAATTTAAAACCAAGAAACATTGAAATTTCCTTAAAGTTTTCAGACCATCTTACTCTGATCATTTGGGACGATTCTCAGCCATTTGACCCAACATGTTATGACAACGCATCTTGTATTAAAACAAATCAGTTTGGTCTTTTTCTCGTAAAGTCGACAAGTCAGTTCTTTTCTTACCTCCCGGCGCTCGGATTGAACCGTATCTTTTTAAAGTACGAATAACTCTTCTTTTTTCTTCTACTTAAAATTCATTTGATTTTGAAAGGCAGTTGATGTTATTTTGCAAATTACCAATTTAAAAATTAAAAATCATCTCTGTTATGTCCCAGCAACGATCGAATACATAAAAAGTATTCTTATATTTTGTGGCTTTACGAAGAAACAAAGCATGTACTTTTCTATTGCGCTTGAAGAAATACTTGTTCATATTTTACACAATGCGTTTACAGACAATATGGAGCAAATGTTAGAAATTTCTCTTGAAAAAAATCTAAGCAGGGTGCAAATTTCCATCTACGACAAAGGGATTCCCGGTAAAACAGATTTCAAACCTTGTTCCTATGATATTATGGATCAAGATAATATCTGCTCCGGAAAAAAACTCTCAATGCATTTGATCAACAGCTTCGTAGACCGCATTTCCATTAAGAATCACGGGACAGGCGGAAGAGAGACAAAACTTATTAAATATTTTGCGAAAGCACAGATTTATGAAAAAAAAGAAGAAATTATTTCTCCGAAGATACAACAGATCTCTTTTTCCTATCGTCTAATCAAAGAGGAAGAAGCAATCAATGTTGCACAATGCGTCTATGACGAATACGGATATTCTTACCCCTACGAGGATATTTATTATCCGGAATATTTCGTACAAAACATGAAAAACGGAACATTATATCCGTTTATCGCCGTTGGCGAACAAGGCGAAATTGGAGGACATCTGGCCCTAAGCATTTGTGAACTAACGCCTGCTCTCGCTGAGGTTGCAATGGGAGTTGTAAAGAAAGACTTCAGACGACTTTCTTTGACAAAAAACTTAACAAAAACTTTAATAGAATTTGGAAAAAAACTTCCAATTAATGGTCTTTATGTCCGTCCTGTCACGTATCACACACACATGCAGCATATTGTATTAGCAGCAGGATTTCAGCCCTGCGGATTTTCTCTTTCTCATATTCCAGAGCGGCTTGAAACATCTTATTCATCAGATAAAGAGCGACGTTTGGATCTCTGCATTGCTTATTTATCTTATGACGATAACTATAAACCTGTCGTTTTTTTGCCTGAAGAGCAGAAGAAATGTTTGCTCTCGATTTATTCTGATTGCGGGATCACTCCTTTGGTTGGAACCCCTGCAAGTCCTATCATTGAGGAAACGGATCTCATCATAGACCTTTCTCTGAAAACCAAATCCGCTACTATTAAAATTATCAAAAGCGGTAAAGATTTATTCCAGCAACTCAAGGAAGAAGTTTATCTATTAAAATTACAAAAAGTTGAAATGATAGAACTTATGATTCCACTTTGTGATCAAAGCGCACCTTTCCTTTATGATATCGCAAAAGAATGTGGTTTTTTCTTTACAGGTCTGCTTCCTCATACCGCAGAAGGAGATTTTCTGCTGATGCAGAACTTGATGGGTAATGCCGTTAATTACCAGTTGATTCGGACAGAAGGATGTTTTTATGATCTTTTAGAGCATATTAAAAGATTTGATCCGAGTTATATTGTATAAGTTTTATTTTAAAAAAAGGCAGGGACCCGAGAAAATGGTCATAACATCCCCGACTGATATGACACTAAAAAACCGAAAAAAGTTATTTGACTGCAATGACATTTACAATATAAAGGAAACTCACGACTTATTTCTGCTCGCAATGCAGGAAGTAGTAGAATATCATATTAAAAATTGTAATTTTTATCAAAAGATGCTGCAACGAGATCTCTTTGACCCCAAAGCTTTGCAAACTTCACGTGGTCTAGAGAAACTGCCTGTTTTACATGCAAATTTCTTTAAAACACATGAACTACTAAGTATCCCTAAAGATGCCGTCACCCTTCATCTAACCTCTTCTGGGACAAGTGGTCAAAAAAGCCAAATGTTCTTTGATAAAGAAAGTTGGGACGCTGGAGAAACGATGGTCCGAAACACAATGGACGCCATTGGATTTATTAGTAAACAACAAACAAATTATCTACTATACACCTATGAGTCAACCTCTCAATCGAATCTAGGTACTGCTCATACCGATTTATTACTAACATCCTTTGCTCCTGCAAACAGGATAGTCTTCGCGCTATTAAGCAATGGAACTGGGCATGATTTTGATATTCACGGATGCATTCGCGCTCTTTATGAGTTTGAAAAAGAAAATCTACCTGTTCGAATTTTAGGGTTTCCTTCTTTTTTGTATTTTACACTCAAGAAGATGAGAGAACGAAATCTTGCTCCTATTAAACTTCCCCCCGGATCGAGTATGCTATTAGGAGGTGGCTGGAAGGGACAAGCGCATCAGCAAATTTCTAAAAAAGAACTATATCACATGGTTCAAGAGCAGCTTGGAATTCAAAATGAACTCTGCCGCGATGGTTATGGTTCTGTGGAACACAGTGTCCCTTATATTGAATGTAAGAACCATCACTTTCATGTTCCGATCTGGAGCAGAGTAATAATTCGCGATGTAAAGACTCTCAACGTGCTAGGATATCATCAGCCTGGTTTTTTAAATTTTGTTTCTCCACACTTATTATCTGTTCCCGCTGTAAGCGTTTTAATGAATGATCTGGCAACACTTCATCCACCTGATCAATGCGGATGCGGAATACCGACGCCATACTTCAAAGTTCTTGGTCGCGCAGGAACAAGCATATCAAAAAGCTGTGCTGTCAGCGCTTCCGAATTGCTGGGGAGGTAGTTTTATGGGAATTTTTCGAGGAACATCACTTCCTTCTTATCAAATTATTACTATGCTCGAAACCTTGCAGAAACAAATAGAAGAAGATCTTCCTTTATCAAAAATCACTCCTGATTTGGTAATTGACGCCGCAGATAAACTTTCAAAAAGGCTAAAGACCTCTAATTGTCCTGAACTTTACAGTGCATTAGATTCAATGGGGTTTTCCAAAGAAGACGCAAAGGAAATCATTTTTGAAACATCGAAATTGCTCACCTCTCAAAATTTATATCAAAAGCTGAAACGGGAACTCGGTTCTTCAGACCCGTTTTCTATCAAACGAATTTCCTTTCAACAAGAAATTTTTGAAGGATACTGTCCTTTGGGTATATTGATGCATATCGCGTCATCAAATGATGTTTTGATTCCAATGTTAACTGTTTTAGAGGGGCTTCTGAGCTGCAATGTGAATATTTTAAAGCTTCCGTCCTCAGGAAACCCCTATTGTGAAGAACTTCTCCGTCTGCTTCTTAATGAAGAGCCTTCTTTGTGTCCGTTTATATCTGTCATGACATTCTCTTCCAAACAAACTGAACTCTTAAAAAAGTTATTTTCTTTTTCTGATGGGGTTGTCGTCTGGGGATCGAAAGAGACCGAAAAAAACATTCGTTCACTTGTTCCATTTGGAATACCGGTCATTTGTTGGGGGCAACGGATTAGCTTTTCCTATCTCTCGAAAGACCGTATGTTTGACAAAGCTACGATGATCGCAATTGCAAAAGATATTTGCATCGGAAACCAGCTGTCTTGTAGCGCTCCGCAATGCATTTATCTTGAAACAGACGCTAGAGAACAAATCGACGCGTTTGCGAAATCGTTCGCAGAAGTACTTGATAACGTCTCCGTGAAATATCCAGTCTCCTCTATTGATATCCATTCGCAAGCAGAAATTACTTCTGTTACTCTCCTTGCAAAAGCTAACCAATTGCTCGACCAAACATCTGTAATAGAAGCTCCCGACAAATCTTGGAGGGTTTTAACGGAATATCACAGCGAATTAAAGGCTTCACCTCTATACCGAACTATTTGGATTAAACCGATAAACCGTAGACAGCTTGTTCAGACGTTGCGCCCTTATCAGTTTTATTTGCAAACAGTTGGACTATCATGCAATATCTCTGAACTCGAAGAACTTTGTACTCTTTTGACTAAGTGCGGTGTTTCCAGAATCACAAGGTGTGGTGAAATGTTATCAGGGTATGCTGGCGAGCCACATGATGGCAGTTATGCACTGCGACGGTATGTAAAACGTATTAGTATTCAATCCGACTGTATTCCCAAGACAATGTATAACTTTTCCGAAATTTCCACTGGAACCCCACCTCCCTTTCCTCAAGGAACCCCTATTCTCAAAAAAGAAGAGTTTTCGCAATCTATCCCTCTCAAAAAGGGATACCTTGTCTTGAAAAGCGGAGGAAGTTCTGGCAACAATACATATGCTTTGCATGATTATGCCGACTGCAACGAAGTTGCAACGTTTGCTGCTCAGGCATGCTTTGCTGCAGGAATTAATCCTAAGACAGATATTTGTATGAATTTGTTTTATAGCGGAGCGCTGTACGGCGGATTCATCAGTTTTTATCGCGCACTTGAGTATCTCGACATGGTACAGCTTCCTATGAGCAGTATAGATGACCTCGACTACGTTGTAGAGGAAATTATAAAGCACCGCGTCAACACCCTATTGGGGATGCCAACTTATCTTTTAAAGTTATTTTACCAAAAGCATGATCTTTTAAAGGAGTATGGCGGTATCCAAAAGATATTTTTCGGCGGTGAACATTTTGATAAAAAGCAAATCGAGTATTTAAAATCCGAATTTTCAGTTCAGGAGATTCGCCCTTGTGTCTACGGATGTAATGAAATTGGGAGTATGGGATATAGCTGCGAATATTGTACCAATACCATCCACCATGTAATGAACGGTTATAAATATCTCGAGATATTAAAGATGGATTCAGATGAACCTGTTTTGCTTGATGAAATTGGGCGGCTCGTTTGGAGTTGTTGCTCCAAAAAAGAGGGCTCGATTTACCGCTATGAAATCGGAGATCTGGGGAGATGGGTTTTAGATCCTTGTCCGTGCGGTAGAAGTGCTCCGCGTTTTGAGCTGCTCGGACGATTTGGAGATATTTTTAAATTTGGCACCAACTATATCAATTATAAAACTATTTGCTCTATTTTGTCTGAGAAATGTAATTATCGCGGTGCTGTACAGCTTATTTTGAGCTATCAAAAAGAAAAAAATCTAATGACAATTTATTTACAGAATGATTTTCAGACTTCGGAAAAAGAGATTCTTTCTTTTCTTCTTTTCTATTATCCGGATTTAAACGATAGTATTCGTTCTGAGTTGGGCGTTATGACTATTTGTTTTGTCTCATACCAAGATTTTATTACCGCACCGCAGAGCGGAAAACTAAAACATGTGATTGACCTTAGAACCAATTAAAAAAGGGGGGTTCTGTTATTAAAAGGAAGGTATATTCACTCTCTGAGCTTGTAAGATTCGCTAGAACACACTCTGGATTCTACCATGACTTATACCAGTCTGTCCCAAATACGGGTTTCACTCTGACAGATCTTCCAATTATCGATCAAGCGGCTTTTTGGAAGGCAAACTTGCCCCAGCACAACCGCATTTTAACTGAGTCCATTTCCGATGCGATTGTTTTTACAAGTGGAGGAACAACCGGTCATCCAAAATACTCTTATTATACAAACAGCGAATGGGAGCATTCGATTTCTTTGATGTCAACACTCGGTATCATCCCTGCCATTCGCCCTGGAGATAGAGTAGCAAATCTATTTTATTCTGGGAATCTCTATGCAAGCTTCCTGACGCTGCAAACGATTTTGTCTCATGGCTATCTCAGAGCTGTACATTTCCCGATCTCTGGAGTGACCAAAATTGATAAAACAATTGAGATATTGCTTGAACATAACATTAACGTCTTAGCGGGTACTCCAACCACTCTATTAAAAATTGTCGACTATATCAAGAAGAACAAAATCAATAATATTCATCTTGATGGCATCTGCTTTGCTGGAGAAACATTCTATCCCGATCAAAGGCGTTTTATTCAATCTATTTACCCGGACATTATCTTTTCTTCTTTAGGGTATGCATCTGTTGATGCATCCACCATTGGCGTGACCGATCAAACCTGCGGATTGAATGAGCATCGAGCGATCGATCCATTTGCAGCCCTTGAAATCATCGATGAACAAACAGGTAAGCCTATCATAGAAGAAGGAAAAGCAGGGAAAATCATAACAACCGATTTTACTAGAACACTGATGCCCATTATTCGGTATCCAGCAGGAGATATGGGGAAATGGGTGGAACCAGTTGGGACTCCCCATCGAAAATTTATGCTATTAGGACGTTCTGAGACAGCGTTGCGTATTGGAGTTACCACAATTTATCCTGAAGACATTCAAACTGTTTTGAAGGTATTAGACGGCATTGTTTCAATTAAAGCCTTCCAGTCTATTATTACACATTTTGATCAAAAGGATTGTTTAACTATCCTATTGGTAACAGATTCGCAATCAGATCCTTCCATTGAAGAAATCCTGAGAAAAAAATTGTATGAAGTTCGTCCGATGTTTTTAGATTCTGTTAAGCAAGGCTTCATTCATGATCTGAAAATCCGTTTTGTTTCAACTGAGGAACTTGAAATAAACCCGCGAACAGGAAAACTTTGTGCCGTGATTGATAAACGACTATCCTCTGAAAAAACAGTTTAGGGAAAAGGTCTGCTTATGATCTTATAATTCACCTTACTATTCCCAATTGTATATGTTAAAATAATGTTGAAAATATAAGATTTGAAGTGAAAAGATGCGTAATTTTTCTTGCTAATACTTACAACACAATGAAACGATCGATAGAGTTTTGCGACTGTTTGTTTTATTGTGTCAAGCAAGAAAGTTACCTTCTCTTTTCGCTTACTTTTTCTGCCTTAATACGATGATATTGGCTAGGACTTTTGTTTGCTGCAAGAATGAACTTTCTTGCAGCTTTTATTTTTAAGGAGGAATAATCTTATGTCTTGCATTACCGTTACCAATTTAACGTTTGGCTACGACGGCAGTTACGATATGATATTCGAACATGCAACCTTTCAAATTGATACAAATTGGAAGATCGGATTAATTGGAAGAAATGGAAGAGGAAAAACAACTTTTTTGCATCTGCTGCTCGAGAAATACGAATACAGTGGAACAATTGTTGCAAACACTACTTTTGAATACTTTCCTTATCCAGTTGACAACACACAGATGGATACAATTGAAGTGATAGAAAATATTTGCCCGAATCTTGCTCACGGGGAGATTGTGCGTGAACTTTCTCTTTTGAATGTTTCTGATTTCGTATTGTATCGTCCGTTTGCAACGCTTTCAAACGGGGAACAAACAAAAGTTTTATTAGCTGTTTTATTTCTAAAAGAAAATTGTTTTTTGCTCATTGATGAACCAACCAACCATCTCGATACAAAAGCAAGAACGGCTGTCTCCCACTATTTAAAAAGGAAACAAGGGTATCTTCTGGTTTCTCATAACAGAGCACTTTTAGACGCTTGTACCGATCATATTCTCTCCAACTATCGAGGTCCAAAAGGGGAATTTTTCATCTTGGCAGCAAAATAAACAGCAACAGGATCATTTTGAGTGCTCTCAGAATGAAAGACTAAAAAAGGAGATTAAACGACTCTCTTCTGCGGCAAAGCGCACGGCAAGATGGTCTGATTCCATCGAGTAAACAAAATTTGGCTCAAAAAATTCTGGTCTACGGCCCGATAGAAAATATATCGGTCATAAATCAGCCAAAATGATGCAGCGTACAAAAACTATTGAGTCGAGACAGCAAACGGCAATTAAACAAAAAAGGGCCTTTTAAAAAATACTGATACAACCGAATCTCTTAAACTTTGGCCTCTTTTCTATTATACGGACCATCTTGTTTCCCTTGAAAACATTTGTATTTTTTATGGTGAAAACCAGGTTTGTCAGAACATTAGTTTTACCGTTCATCAAAAAGACAGGATCGCACTTTTTGGGAAAAACGGATGCGGAAAATCTAGCATTCTAAAACTGATCTTTGGTGAGGATATTCCCCATAGCGGTATTGTTAACAAAAGTGACCAACTTAAAATTTCTTACATTCCACAAAATACCGATAGTCTGCATGGCACTCTCACCCAATACGCCTTGCAATACGGTATTGACGAAAGCTTATTCAAAGCAATTTTAAGAAAGCTCGACTTTTCAAGAGTGCAGTTTGAAAAAAATATGGAGCATCTCAGCAGCGGACAGAAAAAAAGTGTTAATAGCGAGAAGTCTCTGCGAAAAGGCGCACCTATAATATTTGGGATGAACCACTGAATTTTATTGATATCTTATCCAGAAACCAAATTGAAGAACTGTTGCTTACCTACCGTCCAACTATTTTATTCGTGGAACACGATGAAACGTTTTCTAAAAGCATCGCAACAAAGTTTGTTTCTATCGATCAAAAGCAGCGCACAAAGAGATTTGAAGTCCCCCAAAAAGTTAGACAATATTTTTGGGTAAAAATTGTTTAAAAACCAGAAAAGGCTTGCAACCTGTGAATTACAGGCTGCAGGCCCTTTCAGCGAACAACGTACGGTCAAATAAAAAGAAATCTTTAATCACCCCATCTACTTCTTCCATTATTTGATTCCCCATCTTTGGTCCCTTCGGCGCTATGATAAAGATACTTCCGATTCCTGCACGTTTGGCTGATTTGATTCCAGATAAAGCATCTTCAACTACAACACAATCCTTTGGGAGACATGCGATTCTCTCTGATGCAATCTGATAAATATCCGGAGCCGGTTTTCCCGGAAAAGATCCGTCGTCATACACAATTTTATCTATTTCAAACCATCGATCGAGCCCAAACGATTCGATATAAAACTCAAGATTTTCAATTTGCGACGCAGTCGCGATTGTACGCGGAATTCCACGGTGCGCAAGATCATCTAGCAACTCAACAGCCCCCGGTGCTAAATGAAAGTGCTCCGGATCATTTTTGCAAAGCTCTCGATAGATACTTTCTTTTTCAGTTGAGAAGGTTTCGATTTCGTTCTCACTAAGTTCCCGCTGCATAAGATACTCTAAAATAAATCGATTTGTCCTTCCATGAACAGAAGTCAAAAATTCTTCATCACTAATCTTTCTATTGCAAACCTTTTCTGCAAAGAACCTCCATGCACACTCATGCTTCTGAGAATCCCAAAATAAAGTACCGTTAAAATCAAATATAATCCCATGTTTTGTCATTTACTCACCCCAGTTTTTTCATGAATACTCTGCAACATCTGATCTACCTTATCTTAAGAGAATGTATCGAGCTGTTCCTGCAATTTTTTCAGATACTGTGCAACATGCCATCCATCGAGCAAACAATGATTGGCCCCCAAAGTAAACGGAAGAAGAAGTTTATTATCAGACTCAAAATATTTCCCCCATATAAATCGCGGAATTGAATCGGTCTTGTTGAGCGTTTTATTAGGAGATAAGCTTGTATAAGAAACCCACGGCAGACAGGAAAAATAAATCAGGTCATCTCGACCTTCCTGTTCGAAATTAAAATACTCCTTTTGCTGCTTTGATTTTTCTTTTACTGCAGTGATAAAATTTTCGAGATCATCTGTCATCGATGCTGTTATGATTTTAAAAAGTGTTTGTCCTTTTTCTAAATCTGTAAAAGATGGATGTAGTTTATCGTGTAGCACGATTTGATCTCCTCTGATTTTATAACGGAATTCTATCATTTCATTGGCAACTTTTGTGCAGAAAAAAATCATTGTAAAATAAAATGGCAACCCTCGTTTCTTCAAACACGAAACAAAATTTGTTACATCAAGATTGATGTTTAGACTAAAATGTGGATCTCCCTGCTGTTTAAAAAACAGGAAATGTTCTTTCCGTTCCCATTTTGAAAGCTGTATGTATTCCATGGCTCCTCCTTACCGATTCCATTGATTCCGGTCGAGATCTTCTCTTGTAATCTCCCGAATAATTCTACATGGGTTTCCTGCCGCGACAACTCCTTCTGGCAGCGATTTTGTTACGACACTTCCGGAACCGATGACGCTGTATTTTCCTATATTCACCCCTGGATTAACAATACTCCCTCCTCCGATCCAAACATGATCCGCAATGGTAATCGGTAGTGCAAACTCAAGTTCTTGTTCCCTTAATTGATAGTGAATCGGGTGTCCAGCGGTAAATAAAGAGACGTTTGGACCGAATAAAACATGATTCCCGATCTTCACTTTTGCACCATCGAGTACGACACAATTGTAATTGGCATAAAAATGATCTCCAATGAAGATATTAGCGCCATAATCGCAATAAAACGGACGTTCGATCGAGAATTGTTCCCCTATTTTCCCAAACAGCTTGATCAAAATCTCCTTTTGCTCCCGCTGTTGCCCCGGTCGGAGCGCATGATAATCGAATAACAACTCCTTTGCTCTCTGACGCTTTTGATATAATTGCGTATCAGAAGCCACATAAAGCACACCATTTTTCATTTTATCCGCTTCTGTCATAAGATTTCTTCCTTTCTGCATGATTTTATACTTTCCTTAAATAATAAGAAAATGCTGTGGGAAATGTAAACTCTTTCTTAAAATGATTCAAATCCGACCAAATAAATGTTTCTATCCGTTTGGGAGAACATAATCTGATCTCAAATCCGGTCATGTGCCATTCAATATGAGTAAAAATATGCTTTGTTTGTCCCAATTCTTTGACCTCTTGGACGCCGTTCCCGTATTGCAGTGCCTCTGTTTTTATCTCGTCCTCCGATAAAGTGCCAGACACATTTGGCAGCTCCCACATTCCAGAGAGTAACCCTTTATCTGGACGTTTCGTCAAAGCAATTTTGTCTTCACACTTTATAATAAATACTGTCCTATGTTCGATCAATCGTTCCTTTTTCTTTTTCTTAATTGGTATACTCATTACCAAATCTGTATTATACGCGCAGCAAAGTTTATTCATCGGGCAATTCCCGCAGTCCGGTACTCCATTCGGCAAACACACCACTGCCCCGAGTTCCATTAGAGCCTGATTAAAATCGCCGGGTCTTTCTTTCGGTAAAATTGCCTGAATCTTCTTCGTTACGTTCTGTTTTACCGTTCTCTCTGTGATATCCTCCTTTATCGCAAAGAGACGCGCAAACACCCGCAATACATTACCATCCACCGCTGGAACAGGAATTCCATAAGCGATGGATGCGATCGCCCCGGCTGTGTATTCTCCGATCCCCGGAAGTTTTAACAGGTCCTGATAGGATCTTGGAAGATTTCCCCCGTATTTTTCCACAAGAATTTTCGCCGCCTTATGGAGATTCCTGACCCTGTTGTAGTATCCAAGCCCTTCCCATAACTTTAAGTAGGTTTCCTCCCGGCTTTCTGCGAGGCTTTTCACAGTAGGGAGTACCTCGAGAAAGCGGGCAAAATAGGGCTTAACTGCTTGAACTCTCGTTTGTTGAAGCATGATCTCTGAAACCCAAACACGATACGGCGTCGGCTGATCTCTCCACGGCAAAATCCGTTTGTTTTTTTCGTACCAATCCAGCAAGGGATCTACTATTTTTTTTAAATCTGTTTCTTTTAAGTTACTCATTATTTTTCCCATCTTTATTAGACTCTTCTGTATGTATCTTTTCTATCAAAAACTATATTACTAGGAGTAAACTAAAATGTCACAAAGCAAAGAAATGAAATGTCGGTGTAAATGGGTCAAATGTCCCCGCCATGGAAACTGCGATACCTGTATAAAGCACCATCAAACGCACCCTAAATATCAGCTTCCTTTTTGTAAAAAATTAAAAAACAAGAAACCCAAAAAAGGTAATACCCTTTTGTAATTTCCTATTTTATTTGGTGCGAATATCACAAATAATTTAAAATGACACGGTATGAGTCTGCAAGACTCTCAAAATTATAATTCCTGCAATTTGCGGCACTAGAGGATGGCAGATAACAAGCCTGCATTTTTGTATCCTTATAGCAATACTTATCGTAAAGTTCTTTCGCTTTTTTACCAGTAGTAAATACCGCTTTGATATCTGCTTCCTTTAAAATCAGCGAAATATCGTTTACCGTAGGATTTTTTATTGTACTATCTCCCGCTCCAACTATTTCACAGGATTTTAATACATCCCAAAGCGCAATTCGATTCCGATACAGAAACAATTCTTTTTCTTCATTGGTCGTTGGCAATTTTTCTGATAAGATCTCTGTCAAAACAGGCCAAAACCGATTCTGAGGATGGGAGTAATAAAACCCGGATTCTCGTGATTTCGGGGACGGCATCGTCCCTAAAATAAGCACTTTCGAATCTTTTCGATAGATCGGTTTTAACATGTGTTCAATAAAATCAGGCAAGTTGAACCCTCCTATTTTATACTTATAGTATTTTAAATCGCAAATATGCAAATTATCTGTTTACTTTTCTGTCTCAAACAAAGGGGCTTCTACCACATATGTCCCCTCTTTAAGCAAAGCAGTCGCTGCTTCATTTTAACGGTTAGTCTACCGTCTGCCCCGATTACACGGTGGCATGGAATAATAATCGCAATCTGATTGCCCCTATTTGCCATGCCGACCGTACGGACTGCTTTTTCATTTCCTACCATCTTTGCCATCTCTTTGTAGCTTCTTGTTTGACCATATGGAATTGGCTGGAGTGCGACCCATACTTTTGTTGAAAAACAGTTCCCTCCTGTGAAAGCGGTAGATCAAATTTTGTCCGCTTTCCTTGAAAATATTCTGTCAGCTGTATGATCGCTCTTGCTATGACAGGTGTTTCTTCCACGACTATTCCTTTTAATTTTCCCAGATGTAACCTTGTGATCGACTCCCTGTCTGAGCAAATACTAACATATCCAACCGGCGTTTTACAATATAGACTTACTTGCTCCATTCTAAACTTATCTTAGGTTCCTTTTTTACTTTTCTGTATCTTGCGGAACAGCTTTACAAGTTCATACCAGAAAACAGCGACAGCAGAGAGCAAAACAACGGCAGAGAGCTGCCCAAAAGATAAAGGAACTAACTTCAAGAATGTATGGATCGGCGTGTACAGCATCAGTAAAAGTCCTAGAACTGTTCCAGCAGACGCTGCCCACATTACTTTATCTCTCATTAGAATTTTGAGCAATGTCACCGCGAAATCATTCTGCGATCCAACAACCCACACCAAAAACAGGTTGGATAAGAACAGGATCGAAAGTCCCATCGTCCTTGCAAGCTCGGTGCTTCCTCCTTGAAATAGAATCAAAAGATATGCGCCAAACGATGCTAAAAAGATTACAATTCCTTGCAAAATACTTCTAAAAAGCAATCCTACCGTTACAAGTTTCTCCGTTGGTTTTCTTGAGTTCCTTGTCATAATATTTCGTTCCGGAGGCTGCCGCTCCAATACAATAGAGCAAGTAGGATCAATGATCAGTTCAAGCAATACAACATGAAGTGGCAAAAGCAGCAATCTTTCGGACGGAATATGGAGAAGTGGGGCAAACAGGCAAGAAAGAGCGATTGGAATATGGATTGTAAAAATATATCCGACCGCTTTTTTAATATTATCATAAATTCGTCTTCCATCTTTTACAGTATCAACGATCGTAGAAAACCGGTCGTCGAGCAAAATCAGATCGGCAGCTTCTCTTGAAACCTCAGAGCCGCGTTTTCCCATTGCAACTCCGATATCCGCATACTTAAGCGCCGGTGCATCGTTGACACCGTCTCCTGTCATCGCAACAATCTCTCCTATTTCCTGAAATGCTTTTATAATCCGCATCTTGTGTTCCGGAATCACCCGAGAAAAAACGCTCACATGCTGAATCCGTTTTTGAAGCTCTTCATCGGTCATCGATTCGAGTTCATCGCCTGTGATGACCTGATCACTGTTTGGAATCCCGACTTTTCTAGCCACACTCCTCGCTGTGATCCCATTGTCGCCTGTAATCATGACAACACGGATCCCTGCTTTTGTACAGCGCTTGATATCGTTTTTAACTGTCTCACGCGGCGGATCGGCAAGCCCGATCAACCCGCAGAGCGTTAGCGTGCAATCCTCTAATCTTTGGGGAATTTCTCCTGCTGATTTTGGTTTCATCACCCCAACCGCGATCACCCGAAGCCCTTCATAAGACATCTTTTCGCTCTGTTCTACTGCCTCGATTTCTTGGTCGTCTGTTAAGTCACAAAGTGGGAGAATACTCTCAAACGAACCTTTTGCCGCAATCAGAAGCTCTCCGTCGTGCTTCCAGATATGTCCCATTCTTTTCGTTTCATGCGTAAATACGTATTCATTTAAAAGATCGCCTGCAAAAAGATGCTCCCTTGAAAATCCATTTTTCTCACAATAAGAAAGCATCGCTTTCTCCATCGGATCATACGTATCGGTTTCGCAGGCAAGACCCATAATCTCTACGAGCGTCTCTTGATCGGCAGAAATTGTAGCGGTTTGTTCTACTGTCATCTGATTTTTTGTAATGGTCCCTGTTTTATCAACACAAAGGACCGATATCTCTCCCAACGTCTCGACCGCAGGCAGCTTTCTGACAAGCGACTTCTTCTTTGCCAACCGCCATGCACCCATCGAGAGGAAAACTGTCAGCACAACAGGGAATTCCTCCGGAATCATCGCCATTGCCAGGGTAATTCCCGATAAAACACTCCCAATCATTCGATCAGAGATTGTGTCGGCTGGAACATTTAGATACGTAACTACACTCACTAAAACAAACAGTAGCGCGGCAATTCCTGCACAAAGCTTTACAAGTCCTCCCGTTTGTTTTTGAAGTGGGGTTGGATTTTTATGCGCCGCTGCGACTCCCGCTCCAATTTTTCCGTATTCTGTCTTGGAACCAATTTTTTCTACTTTGATCAAGGCAGTTCCCTGAATTACTAGAGTCCCTGCAAAGCAGTGATCTTTCCGAAAATACTCGGAATCTTCTGTATTCTTGTTAAAAACTATTTTCCATACACCTTCTGATTCCCCCGTCAAGGACGATTCATCAACACATAAATCGTTGCACCGCAGCACTTTTCCATCTGCGGGAATTTTATCGCCTTCACAGATCATCATCAGATCGCCCGGTACGAGATCGACGCTCGCAATTTCAAGTTCTTCCCCGTCGCGCAAAACAGTGACATGCGGAGCTGATAAAGCCTTTAGCGCCCGCAGGGTCTTATCAGTTTTCCATTCCTGAATTACATCGATACTGATCATCCCAATTACAAAAATAAGCATAACCGCTCCATCGCGCGGTTTCCCCAAAATAAAATAGATAGCTGCGGCGACTAATAAAAGCAAAAACATTGGTTGCGTAATAATATGGAGAATCTTTTTAAAAAACATTTCCCTCTTTTCGTTTGAGAGTTCATTTTTCCCATATTTCTGCTGGCGGCATTTTGCTTCGACAGACGAAAGTCCCTTCATTTTGTTTGAAGTTTTCTGATTGAATGGCATTGTCTCTGTCGTCATAACGCTTCCTCCTATCTCCTTGTTTGGGGAAATTTTATTGATGAAGACCGTTTGTATTTTTTATAAAAAAACACACCCGCAGAACAGCTCACTGTCCCGCAGATGCACACATCTGCTGCCGCCTATACGACCCGGCGATGAATCTCTCCCATTCATCGCCTGCTCAGTTTATACTGCTGGTTTTGGCTCCATCAATCGCTGGCTTTTAGGAGCGTTCTGCGGTAGGGGGAGATTTTTCTCATTATAATATATGCATACCTTTTTCATGAAGTTCCTCTCTTAATCATCCTCAAAGCGCAAAAATTTATACGCCGGAACACCCAGCCCTTTTGCGATATCAAACAGGGTATCCAGAGAGATTGCCTTGGCAATGTTCGGCGCTTCTATTTGTCCTAAATAAGAAATATCCTTTCCTATTTTCTCGGCAAGTTGCTCCTGTGTCAATCCGTTTAGCCTTCGATAATAAGAAATCTTTAATC
>CAKSKO010000004.1 GCA_934465125.1 uncultured Eubacteriales bacterium | reverse complement strand
ATAAAGTTCTTATATAAAAAGGTGCTGAAGACTGTCTGGGATGATGACACTGTTCCAGCTATGAAAAGAGAGCGCAAGCTTTTTCCGGATGTCTATACTCGGGATGGTTGCCTGCAGCTTTTCGATGTATACCCTGTCATTGTCATGACTGTGGAGTAACAGACTCCTCATATATCCCCTGTTTGGACGCACTGCTATCCCCTCGGTTCCCGTTGCTTCTTCCTGCTTATGGCTCCGGCGGTACTTTACCAGTTCCAGGATCTTTTCTTCTCCGTAATCCTTCACATAGCACCTCAGCTGACACATCGCATCCGCTCCGGCTTCGCTCCAGCCCATCGGACGGGAACTCATCCGGTCGGAATACATATGACTCACATGACCTTCTGCACTGCATCCATACACATTCTTCTCACTGCGCCAGCCCAGTTGTTCAGCAGGTATTTGAAAAATCGATATCAGATGCTATGCCGAATACAAGATAGGCGATCGACCATTTTCACGTTGTTATGAAGGCAAATGAAGCGGTCGATGCTGTAAGACGTGAAATTCAGAAAGGGATGGCCCGTGTAAATCGTATCAAAACTAAAAAAGGGCTTGCCTATACTTTGAAAACACGGCTTAAAGATCTCGATCCTGAAGACGCAGCTAAAATCAAAGCGGCGCGAAGTAATCCTGAGCTTGCTCCTCTTGCAACAGCCTTTGACCTTAAAGAAGACTTGCGATCCGGGAGCGCCTGGGAGGCATTTGACAAAACACTGTGGGAGAAGTAGACTATACCCTATTTGAACATTGTGGATCACAGGGAAATATGTTAAATTAGAGTTGAAAAACCATTTTTTAGACAAAATGTAAAGTAATATTAAAGAAGCTATTTTAACAAATGGGTGAGAGAAATGGAAAAAGGACAAAAATTGGCGTATCTTAGAGTTTCTAGTTTGGATCAGAACGAAGCCAGACAAAGAGAAGCATTGAAAGGTTATAACATTGATAGGTATTTTGTAGAAAAGGTAAGTGGAAAAAATACAAAGCGCCCTAAGCTACAGGAGATGCTAGAATATATGCGGGAAGGTGATATTGTATATGTGGAGGAGTTTACAAGACTGGGAAGATCAACCGAAGACCTGCTTTCTATCGTACGGAAGATAGAAGAAAAGGGAGTTGGATTCGTAAGCCTAAAAGAAAAGTTTGATGCAACAACGCCGGCCGGCCGCTTGCAGAGAAATATGATGGCTGCCATCGCAGAATTTGAAAGAGACATAATATTGGAACGGCAACGAGAAGGGATCGCGATTGCCAAACGAGAAGGTAAATATAAAGGGCGAAAAAAAATAGTCATTCCGGATATTGAAAAGTATTATACGAAATATATGACGCGTAAGGTGAATAAAACTCAGATTGCAGAAGAATTGAAAATAAGCAGACAGACATTAAATAAGCTTTTCAAGGAGTTTGAAGAAACGCAGGAGAAGGAGAAAAAAAACGATGACTGATGCGGAACAGAGAGAGGCAGCACGCCAATTTGTGAATAGATGGACGGGGAAGGGAAAAGAGGATGAAGACGGACGTTCTTATTGGATTGACCTTTTGAGCAATGTTTTAGGGATGGAAAATATAACAGAACGTTTGAACTTCGAAAAGAAAGTTGTAATTGATGGACATACGAAAAGAATAGATATTTACATTCCAGAGACAAGGGTTATTATAGAGCAGAAAAGCATTGGAAAGGGATTAGACCAAAAGATAAGAAATTCCGGCGATATTGATCTTACACCTTTCGAACAAGCGGATCGGTATAATAGTAAATTGACTTTTGATGAAAGAGCGAGATGGATTGTTACTTGTAATTTCTCAGAAATTTGGATTTACGACATGAATCAGAAAGAGCCGCAGCCGGTTAAGGTTGAATTGGAAGAATTGCAAAATAAATATTCATTGTTGGAATTTTTAGTGCAAAAGGATGTACAGCGGCTTTCTCGTGAAATTGAAGTTTCGATAAAAGCAGGAGATATAGTAGGTCTAATCTACGAGGCTTTTTTGGAACAGTATCGGATTCCGGAGTTGAAAGAAGAATCAGAGGAGCAAAAGAAAAAGAGAGAACATAAATTAAAAAGCCTTAATGCTCTGTGCGTTCGAATTGTATTTTGCCTGTATGCGGAAGATGCAGGTATATTTGGAAAGAAGAGAAACATATTCCATGATTATTTGAGTGCGTACGAAGTGAAAGAATGTCGTAGGGCATTAATTGAACTGTTTAAGACGCTGGACACACCGATTAAAGATAGAGATGAATATTTAGAAGACGATTTGGCTCAATTTCCCTATGTGAATGGAGGTTTGTTTGCCGATGAGAGCATTGAAATTCCACAGTTTACAGAGGAAATAAAAACATTATTATTAACAAAAGCATCTGAAAATTTTAATTGGAGAGATATATCACCCACTATTTTTGGCGCTGTGTTTGAAAGCACTTTAAATCCGGAGACGAGACGTTCCGGAGGAATGCATTATACAAGTATTGAAAATATACATAAAGTAATTGATCCACTATTTTTGAATGACTTAAAAGAAGAATTTTCAACGATTAAGGAAATTAAGGTAAGAAAAACAAAAGAAAAGAGATTAGATGAGTTTCAGAATAAATTAGCAACACTTACATTTTTAGATCCGGCTTGTGGATCTGGAAATTTTCTGACGGAGACATACTTATCACTTCGGCGTTTGGAAAATGAAGTGATAAGAGAAAAAGTCGGTGGACAGATGACATTAGGAGAGGTACGTAATCCGATTAAGGTTTCAATACAGCAATTTTTCGGAATAGAAATTAATGATTTTGCTGTTACGGTTGGAAAAACGGCATTGTGGATTGCCGAATCACAGATGCTTGAAGAAACAAAAAGTATTGTTTATGGATTCGATGACGATTTCCTTCCGTTAAAAACATATGTAAATATCACAGAGGGAAATGCATTAAGAATAGACTGGAACGAGGTTGTTTTAGCGAGAAATTTGTCTTATATTATGGGAAATCCTCCATTTGTTGGGGCAAGATTGATGAGTACAGAACAAAAAAGTGATATTAATACTATTTTTGCGGATTGGAAAAATGTAGGAAATTTGGATTATGTATCATGCTGGTATAAGAAGGCAGCAGATTATATAGAAAAACAAAATATTAAAGTAGCTTTGGTGTCTACAAATTCGGTTTCACAAGGTGATGCAGTACCGACATTATGGAAAAACTTGTTTGCATCTGGAATTCATATTGATTTTGCATATCAAACTTTTAGGTGGGATAGTGAGGCGTCATCAAAAGCGCATGTGCATTGTGTTATCATAGGATTCAGTAAAGGAGCAATAAGCAAAGAGCTAAAGATATATAGTGGTGATGATGTAAGCATTGCGCATCATATTAATGCATATTTATTTGATTCGCCAGATATTTTTGTAGAAGCAAGAAGTAAGCCATTGAGTAGTGAAGTTCCTGCGATGGGAATAGGAAGCCAGCCAATAGATGATGGGAATTTTTTGTTTGATACAAAAGAAGATGTGGAGAATTTCATAAAAAAGGAACCGGAAGCAAAAAAATATTTTCATCTTTGGTATGGATCCAGGGAATTTATAGCACAATCACCAAGATACTGTTTATATTTAGGGAACTGTACACCGGCAGAGTTAAAAAGAATGCCGAATTGCTTAAAACGTGTAGAGGCGGTAAAAGAATTTAGAAGTAATAGTAATCGTGCAAGTACAAGAAAGAGTGCAGAAACACCAACAAAATTTGGTGCAACCAATATACCAACTACAAATTATATAGTAATACCAAAGGTATCCTCTCAAAGGCGTAGATATATTCCTATGGGATTTATGACACCGGATATATTGTGTAGCGATCTTGTGTTTTTGCTTCCAAATGCAGAATTATATCATTTTGGCGTTTTAATGTCTAATGTACATATGGCATGGATGAGAACTATTTGTGGAAGGCTTAAAAGTGACTACCGTTATTCCAATACGATTGTATATAATAATTTCCCATGGCCTAAGCTTAATGAACAGCAAAAACAAAGAATAAATGAGACAGCACAAAAAATTCTTGATGCTAGGGAATTATATTCAGATAGCAGTTTAGCAGACTTATACGATCCAATTACAATGCCGGCAGAATTGAGAAGAGCCCATACGGCTAATGATAAGGCGGTTATGGCTGCGTATGGGTTTGATTTGAAAATGACAGAAGCCGATTGTGTGGCAGCGTTATTTAAAATGTACCAGGCATTACTTGAGTCTAGAGCAAAAAAATAAAAGAAAGAGGAAGGAATCTTGAAAAAAATCATCAAGATTCCTTCTTTTTTCACTAAAATGCTGGAAAAGTGGGTCGGCGTCGCCCTGCCGGTAAAAATGACGAAATCTCAAAACGAGTATGCTATACATAACAATAACAACGTATAACGATGTATAACAATGACTTGACAGGAGCGCCGGGGAGTGATATTTTGATGGTAGAACATGAAAAACAAAAAAGAAAGCGGGGAATATAGAATGGGAGAAGTAAAACAGACTAATTTTCGTGTCGATCAGGACGCGGCCGATCGGTTCCGACAGTATTGTGCAGAGGTCGGGGTGAACCAGGCGCAGGGATTTAACCATATAATGGATGTGCTGGCAATGAACCGTGCAAAAGAGGCGGTGCCGGGACGGGCGACGGAGATCGAGGAATATGAGATGCACGTTAAGGCGATTATGAGCGCCTATGTAAATAGTCTGGAAATCAACAGCAATGCAGAAGAACGCGTTAGAGAACAGTTTTCATCAGCATTAGAGAGTAAAGATAAAACGATACAAGACCTTCAAGGCCAGGTTGCGCGGTTACAGGGAGAAAAAGATACTGCAGAAAAAGTAGCTGCCGGCGCGGCGGAAGCTGCGGCACAAGCAAGTAAGGATGCAGAAGCTGCAATAGAAAAAGCAGAGTCCGCTAGTCAACTTGCAGCGGAAAAGGATAGAACGATTAATTCTTTAGCGGAAAAGCTAACTGCCGCAGAAGAAAAATGTGCCGGTTATGACGAGATTGTCCGTGCGGAGCAAGAGGCAAAAGAACAGATCCGGACACTGAAAGCAGAAATAGATACACAGAAAAGAGAATACAAGACAGAGAAAAAGGAACTGCAGACCGAAATGGAACGCAGAATATCGGATGCGAAGAAGGATGCAGCACTTGAAGTCGTTAATGCTGTGACCGAAAAAGAACGGGAAATGAATGCAAAAATACTGCATGTAGAACGGGAAAATGCGAAACTGCAGGCGAAAATAGAATTGCTGGAGGCTCGCTTAGAAAAAGAGGAGTAAGATAGATGGAGAAGCTTACAAAGGGACAGGAAAAAGCTTTACAAGCAGCAAAAAAAGGGGAAAATGTATTCATCTCAGGCGGAGGAGGCGTGGGGAAAAGCTACATTTCACGTAGAATTGTAGAGGAGCTACAAAAAGAGAGAAAAAATATTTTGGTCACAGCGTCAACTGGAAAGGCAGCAATGCTGATTGGTGGCGTAACGTGCCACAGAGCATTTCAGATTCCGACCAGAATGGCATGGGAAAGAAAAATGCGTGTGATGTCATACCGGGGCCGATAAAGAGAGAAGAAGATCCGAGAAAAAAGGCACGAAAAAAAGATAAAGAGGAAGGTATGACAAATATAAAATGTTCTGAGGACATGATAAGAAAAGTGGTATGGACATTTGCACATACTTTATCGAAAGAAGCCACATTAAAAGGGAATACAATCTCAGTACCAGAAAAATATGAAAAGCAAGTAAGAGATTTTCTCAAAATGATTAGAGGATAAAGAAAGCACGGTCGGAATTATCTGGCCGTGCTTTCTTTATTTCAAATTTTTTCGCCGGTTTCACGTGAGATTAGAGTGATTTCGACATCATAGCCAAGACTATCGGCGATCAAACGGAGATCTCGTTCTGAAAAATTATTCCGTTTAAGATGATTTGTCATATTTGAAGCGGAGCAATTCATTAAACTTGCGAGCTTTGAAGTTTTGATTCCTTTTTTTATCATCGCAATTCGTAGCTTTTCGGAGGCGGTATTTACAAATTGCTTTCCATTTTTGGTGCTGTATTCATTAAGATTCATTTTGAATGAGTGTCCTTTCTTAAGAGGTTATAAATAAAATAAATTATTATAGTGCTAAAGATAGTTTGAACTGGAAAAGAATTAAAATAATTTATTATAATATAAAATAAATTATTTTAATAGTACAAACATAAAAATTGAAGGAAATAATGCTTATAAACGAATAAAATAAATTATTATAATTTAAAATAATTTATTTTAAATTATTTTTCTCGATATATTCCTCAACAGCGACACATATAAAATCGGGTAGTTTTCGCTTACTTTTTTTTGCAGCTTCTTTAAAAAGCTCTTTTTGCGCAGGCGTACAAGTTACACTGAATTGTATTTTTCGCTCATCAACGGGGCCACGGCCAAGATCTCCGTTATTACTTCCCTTTTTGGGATGGGGTGTATAATATTTGCTGTAGTTTCTGGTTGGGTCAATTGGTGTGTCATCGACAGCAGAACTATCAGAAGGAGCTTGTAAGACTTTTGAAGAAGTTTCTTCATCGATAGGATCAATCCCATCAAAATTTAAACCGGCGTAGACGCTCTGCTGGGGGGATTTTTTTGAGTTTTGCTTTGCAGTTATCGATTTATCCCGCATAGTCGCCTCCTTGTAGTAATTCATCGACAAAAGCCATGTAATCTACAGCGGCCGTCGACTTTGGATCGTAGTTAAGAAGTGTCGTTCTTTGTGCCTGTGCTTTTTGGACGCTTGCACTCTCACGAATTGTTGCATTAAATACACGCGTATGCATTTGAGTAGAAATATCAGTAAGGGCATCTTTAACTTCGCGTGCCAACGTTTGCCGGCGCTTATATTTGATAAGTAAAAGACCAGCAATTTTTAATTTTGGATTGTTGCGCTTTTGAATTTTAACAATGGTTCTATTTAGATCGGACAAGCCTTGAAGGGAATATCGATCAGCAACGATAGGAATAACAACCTGGTCTGCAGCAATCAGACAATTTTTTAGAAGTTTATTATCGGAAGGAGCTGTGTCAATTATGACAAAATCATAACCAGAAAGATTTTGTAAGGCCTCCTGCAGTTTAAAATATTCTTCTCCATCGGCAGGGAATTTGGAGTCAGCGCCTTTAAGCTCCGGATCGGATGCAATAATATCCCCAATTTCTGTATGTTGAATTGCATCATTAACGGGAAGCGGGTCATCCTGATCAAGAATCACATCATATAAGGTTGCAGTTTTGTATGTGGTTGCTCGATAGGTATCTGTGCTGTTACATTGTGGATCAGCATCAATTAAAAGAGTACGATATCCTTTTAATTTGAGAAGAGCTGCTAAGGTCGTTGCGGTTGTTGTTTTTCCAACGCCTCCTTTTTGGTTGGCAATGCAAATAGTATGCACTTTGAAAACCTCCTTTATAGTGAATAAAATAATTTATTATAATGTATTTTAATGTAAAATAATTTATTTTACATTATTATAATGTATTATAAATTATTTTACAAGTGAAAAATTGAAAAAAATAAAAAATAAATTAACTTATGAGTAAAAGATCTTGCATTTAAAAAACAAATAAGATAGAATAGAAACAAGCTGATTTACGAAAAAAAAGAAGAAGCTATTGGCGTAGCTTCTTCTAAGAAAAGTTATTCTTTTCGATTCAGCCTTCATTCAGAATTGGCGTTCTGATATGAAAAATCAACCACGATCTAAGCTGAAAAATGGGGTTAGAATCCTAGAATCTTATATATCATATACCTAGAGTTTTATATACCTATATATCTAGAATCCTATATACCATTAGATGGGGATAGTATACCATCACGGAACCCTATTACCCTTATTCCCTATTATAGGGGAGTTTTGCTGGAAAGTCAACGGGATTTTAAATATTTCAGAAGATGACATTTTAAAAGTTGACGCCAATCTTGCCCTTGAGAAACAAGGGAGGGCCTATACAGCGGCATACACTAAAACGCGGTTGTATAGGCTATCTGCAGAGCCTGCGGGCAGTATAAATCCAGACCGGAGTGTCGCGAGCTTAACAAGAAAATCGCGGGGTTACCGCTACACCGTTGTTTCCGTGGTGGTATGACCAGAGGGGATGAGAGCTCATACAGATCCTCGTAGAGGCAGGGATTGCCTCTCCCGAACAGAAAGGGAAGCCTAAAGGCTGAAAAGTCCAAGGTTAAAGATGAAGAGCGGGGGCGCACAGTTGCAGCAATTTATGCTGTAGGCCACCTCCAGATGAAGTTAGTGTTTGTTGGAGGGAATCACGCAACAGCGGGAAACTGCTGGTAGTTAGAGTAAATTTGGGGCTGCGGGAACTATAAAAGCGTGATGGCATATCTACGGATAGCCATAGTCAGGAAACAGAAAATACGGATACCTATGAAAAAGGGATTACATATTTTGGGTTGCACTTTTCTTCTGTATGATTTGACGGAATAAGTGCGCCCAAAAAGCCGTTTTCCTAATCCCCTAGGATTATATCGCGGTGTTCGCGAACGTCAAGGCTTTTCTTCAAAATAGATTGATTTGAGAACGTGGAATGTGAATTTTGAAAAATAAATCTCAAGAAAATGCTGATCAATCATATCGATCGTTAAAAAGAAGCAGCCGGAGCTATAGATGACGAAAATCTATATGCTCCGGCTGCTTTTAAATTAGTCTATATAGCAGTTTAGTTTTTTGCATTCAATGTATTTTCCTTTAAAATAAACAATCATCTTTTTTTCTTGCGAAAGATCGCCAAAGTGCTCCGGCGGAAATACTTTTTCCGTGGTTTCCTGAATTGATCTTCCGGAGGAAGTATTCTGAGCGAATGTCTCCGAATTAGAGATTTTTAATACTCTTTTAAATCCGAAAGTATCGGAAAAGACTTTAGATGAATTGATATCATTGCTGCCGAGAATTACCTGATAATTGCAGTTACCTAAGATCGATCGTGCGCCGGTCGGCTGATAACGATATTCAAGTTGTGACAAGTTCTGCTGAATAAGCATACAAATGACAGATTTTGAACGCAACGTTGACAGGTTTGAGTTGATCAGTTTATAAGAGAAAGTTAGCTGCGGGAACTCATCTAGTAGCATGAGGATAGGCCGGTTTTTAATGCCAGTGGAGCTATCAGGTCGTTTTGTAAAGGCGGTGCTCATGCTTTGCAGAAGAAGAGTGAAGAGGGGGGCATAAGCATCCAGGTGTTCCTGGCTAATCTGTAGATAAAGATCAGTGCCTTGTTCCAGAAGAGCAATCGAAACACTGTTTCCGCTTTTGGAAAGTAATTCATCTAAGATTGGATTTGAAAAGTGAATGAGCGCTGTCGTGAGTGCATCGTAGGCCGAAGAAACATTTTTCTCCGAGTTACCGTAAAAGGATGCAAGGAGTTCTTTCGCCGGTACACAATCACTGTCTATCGCTTTTTTTACCCAGTCAAAAATGTTGCCTTGCAAAATGGCATGAACGACATCCGGAAAGCTTATATTAGGATTGGAAAAGAAAAGCAGATGCGTAATGCCCTGGAACATCTTTCTTGCGCGGCTGCTAAAATAATTCCCATCGGAGCCGCCTTCATCTGCAATTAATACCGTTGCCATAGATTCCAGATATAATTTCTGATCTGTTTCGTCCATTTGTGTCAGTTCGGAGAAGGGATCAAAACGTACACTGTCTGTTAAGGCATTTGGAGAGTCAGGGCAGAAGCGTGCAATTTTTCGATCGGTGTGAGTAGAAACATACTGGTAAATGTCTCCTTTTATGTCGATTGCGAGAACCGATCCGGCGAAGGTACAAGCAGTGATGATCGCACAGCCGGATGTCTTTCCGGAAGCTGGTGGCCCCATGACGGCAATATTACATTCTGAATCGGATGGAATTTTAATGAGCCGGCCGTGATCGACACCGAAGATAATTCCGTCTGCAGTATGCCAGCTTTCTTTGGAAAAAATAGAGGTATCAAGTTTGTGCGGCTCTGCATTTTTAAAATATTCTAAAAGTTCGGAATAGCTGCGGTGGTATTTGTTCTGATCATCTTTCAAATTACGGTTGGTATAGTAAGTATAAGATTTGTTTCTGCAGCTTGTAACAACAACGATCAGCCAAATAGCAAAAAGGCCAATCGGAATAGCAAGCTGCAGCATTTTGTAAAAAGGATTCCGAACCGTAAGACCAAAAGAGGTGCAGAAAATATCAAAGATATAATTGGTGGAAAGAAAAAGCAGTATTCCAAATAGTGCGAGTGGTAATACATGATAATATTTTAAAGTATACCAAAATCCACGTTTTTTGATCATAAAAAATCCTCCTTATTTTTGCAAGGTTACCATAATTTTTCTTCTTCTATTGTGTGGTCTTTTGAAGTGGGATTTCCCCAGCCATTCGGCGAGTTTTCCCAGGAATTTGCTCCCCAAGTGTGTTCTGACTGAATGGATGTCTGCTTTTCAAGCTCAGAAACTTTAAGTTGAAGTTGCTTAAGGCGTTCGCCGGCATGAGCGGCATCTGTTTCCAAAGCGTGAATTTGAAGCTGCAGCTTTTGGTTTTCTGATGTCATGTTGGATAACTGCAGCTCGTAAGAGGAAATCGTTTTTTGGGCAGCAGATAGCTGTAATTCTTTTTGAAAAACGGATTGCTGCAGCTCAATTTTTTCTTTCGTATTTGAGGCGCTCTCATTGATGTTATGCTGCAGGTGTTGGATCTGCAGATCCTTTTCAGAAACTATTTTCCGTAAAAAAGAAAGGTCTTGCTGTTGAGCAGAAATAGTGGAGGTAGCTTTTTCCAGTTCATGTGTTTTTTGCAAAAGAGATCCCAGCTCATCTAGTGTTAAAGAGTGATCAAGAACAATACCTGTTTTTGCGGTTAATTCTTTCAGTTGCTTAACGGTAAGTGGAATGGTTTTCCCATCGGATGTTTTCTTTGTGCATACAGTGGCATGGATTCCGGCTTTGTCAAGAGCAGACTGCAGGGAAGAGTGCATGCTTCGTAAAATAGATTTTTTTGTCAGTGCATCCGCATTTAAACGGTAAGTAAATTCCGGCTTTTTTTCCCCTGCAGGAATAGCTGGAACGTATGCAAGATGCATATGCTCTTTGCTGATATCCTGCATACCATTATCAGTAGAAATCCAATGGTGCTCGTCTTTATGCACTTCGCAGAGAAAAACACATTCTTTTCCGGCCGGAAGATAAGTGTTGCAATACCATTCAAAAGCTGTCTGAAAAAAAGCAGCATGTTCTTCGGGCGGACAGTCAGACGGGCATTGGATCACAAGCTCCACAGCGTGAACAAGATTAGATCTGTTATATTTGAAAAGTTTTGCTTCGAAATCCTTGCGATATTGATTGACTTCTTTTGCTGTTTTTCCACGAGTGATCAGGCTATAATTTTCTTTGGTTAAGGCCAGATCTACGGATTCATTTCCATAAGATTTTCCGGCCGGAATCTGCCGGAGATCGTGTCGGATATGAGCCAGGATTTCAGAACTATGGTATTTGGTTAATTCCAAAAGATCACCTCATTGTCTCTATTTAATTTGGCAAGGATAGGGCAGAAAAGGCGCTCAGAAAAAATCCGCGGCTCTGTAAAACGGACAGAACCATCAAAGCTGCAGCCTGATGATTCTGCCCGATACAAAGCCGCGGATTTTTTCTGATCACCTTTCCTGCCCTATACAAATTAGGGGAAGCAAGTTCCCCCTGCGGTCGTTACCGCCCTTGCCGCAAGCGGTAATTTGTTCTTTTGGGGAACACCTCGTAGGTTTTCCCCGGCGAAGCCAACCCCTTTCCAATGTTGCTACACTCCAAGCAGCATCCATTCATTTGCCGGTATTTTTCAAGCATAGCTTTCAAAAATCCGGCGCATTCATAGCTGCAGCTTTCCATTTCGCAACAGCAGGAAGTTGCACTTCCTACGCCGGCAACTCTGCAGAAAGCAGATTGCCAGCTACCTTTGCATCCTTTTTTCACGGCTAAAAGTCGTTCAAAAAGGATAAGGAGCTGCGCCCCTTACGCTTGAATTTTTAAATTCAAGCTATCCCTGCGTTGAATCCGGAAATGAATCGTGATTACGCATGGTTTTGAAATGTTGAAGATTAGTATAGGTACAAAAAATTGAAATAAAATCAGCATAATCTTTTTCTGTTTTTAAGGAAAAATAAGAAGCAATATTTTCTTGAAATTGGTTTTCTGAAGAATCAGATTTTGAAAGGATTTTATGGATCTTTTTCGCATCAAGTCCGAATTCATTTTTTACCATTTTTTCGAACAATTTCTGTAACTCAGACAGCTTATTGCAGTAGGATTCAAGCTCTGCAATTTGTTCTTGAAGTGGTTTTGCCATGGATAATTCCTCACTTTCTTAGCTCAAAATTTGTGGGAATAAGCGGCTCATCTTTTGAAAAAATCAGCCTTAAAAAGAAAGAAAAAATAGCAGTTTTATATGAAGGTTTTGCGGGGAATAAAGTATAAGAAATGATTGAAAAAGCAAAATGAATTTGATATGATTATGAGTGCGAATCGATAATGTTTCAAATTTATTTTGAATGTTATCGTTGAGGCTTCAAATGTTGGTAGCATTTGAAGCCTTTTTCTTTTTTTATTCCAAAATAATGCTTATTTTTTCTCGCCAATGGCTTCGATAATAAATTGATTTTCCATCAACTGCAGCAGTCGAATTGCAACAAATGGATCAATTTTTCCAAGCGGATTTTCCTGGTAGACAACATCGATAATAATGTCGTAGGATACGTCCCAATCCCAAAGTGCTTCCCAGTGCTCAAGCACATCACTTGCAAGACTTCCCAAACCAATATGAGAGTCTTTATATTTCGGATCGATTTCTTTAAGTTTTTCTATTACCATTTCAGCATCTGCTTTTGCTTGCTCGTTCAAGTCATTCATAGAGATGCCACCTGTCCAGGAACTTTCGTTATAATGGCTGATAACGTCTCTTAGGACGTTACCATTTTTTAAATGATGTCCCCTTTTGAGCCATGCGACACCGCGTCCAATGGTCTGCCGAGTATAGAACTGTACTTCATCTTCGCCAGAAGCAATGATTAATTTGTTTCCGGTCCAGTCTTTCGCACCGTCAGTGATAAAGTCCAGAAGGTACAAGGCTTCGATTCTGAGCTTACTATAAACAGGTAAGGTTTCGTCAACAACTGAATTGCTGATATAGCCAGAGATATTTTCATTTTTCGATCGAAGATAAGAGAGGATTGTTTCGGATCTCTTGTCAGTTGAAAATAAGCGCTTCGCCATAGATTTTGAGCTTCTTTCTAAATAGTAGTATATACATACTGTATATACTCTGGGTATATACTATCATGACGCAATAAAAAGAGCAACAGTTTTTGAAAATTTTTATGGAACCATTCCTAGCACCGCCGCCGGCGTTGGTCTGCCCGAAGTCCCCAGACCACTTGCCCTGCAGATTACTGCAGGGCAGAAAAAAGAAAATAGAAATCCCCTCCGCCATCGGCTCCCCCCGGGAGCCCCTCTTTTTTCAGGTGTCTACGTTTTGTGTTTTGCCCCTTTCTGTCCGCCCTTTCTGAGTCCCTTGCTCCTCGGTTTGCGGAATGCATCGTAACACATTAGCAGCCAACCGCAAGGGCCGCTCCTTAATCCTCCTCCGCTTTCGCTGCGTGCGGTTACCGCTTATCCCCTTGCAGTTGACCGTTAATGTGTTCCTGGAGCTGCATGCGCAAACCCGAAGAGAAGCAAGGAACTCAGAAAGAGCAAACAGAAAGGAGCAAGAAAATGAAAAACTACACCTACAAAAAAGAAAAGCGCGCCCCTCCAGAAAAAGCTGCAGAATCTTGAAAGAGCTTATTTTCGGCTTTGGCGAGCCGATCATTCAACCACGAATTTAAAAAGGAGAAAATAAAATGGATAGAAAACAGATTATTGAAAAGCTGAAAGAAAGAGGATATATGGCAGAAGAAGACGACGTAATCAAAAACGGAGTCAAAATAGAGGGGATTTGTATTTTTAATGAGAGTCCTGTTACGCCGGTTATTTACACAGAAGAAATTATTGCGTGGGCAGAGAAAAATAAAAAAGGAATAGATTCAGTTGCCGACAAGGTTATTCGGCTTTACGAAAAAAATAAAAAAGCAAAATTTGACATTGAAAAATTGTCCGATCTGGAGTGGGTAAAGACACGTTTGCGTGTAGAATTACAGAAAAAAAGCACGGAAGAACTGGTTAAAAAAGACTGTGAAGAGTTAGAAGGAATCGAAAGTTATTTGGTTGTACGTTGTGTTGACAGTGGAACACAAAACTATAGCATTAAGCTCACAATGCCGTTGCTGAATTTTATTGGAATCTCGGAAGAAGAGGCGTGGAAACAGGCAGAAGAAAACACAAATGGGGAAACAGTAATAGAAAATATTTTTAGTGTGATCTCTCGTTTGATCGGACAGAGTGTAGAAGCACCGGAATTTTGTAAAGAACTTTATATCATATCAAATAGAACACAGGTGAAAGGCGCATCTGCTATCTTGAATAAGGAGGTTTTAAAAAAGTTTGGAGAAGAGCATAACATCGAAAAAATTGTTGTAATGCCGTCGTCCATTCATGAAATGATTATTGCGCCGTTTGAATCAACTGAAAATATAGAAGATTTTTCCAAAATGGTGGCAGAAATTAACTGCAAGGAAGTTGATCCAAAAGAGCGGTTGACAAACAGAGCCTATATTTTGCCGGTATAACATAAAAAGCGCGGGGAATTTCCCCGCGCGGAAAAAGGGGAAAGAATATGCGGAACGAGGAAATCATTTTTAAAGAAAGCTTAAAGTTAATGCAAAGTGGAAAAATTGGCAGTACGGGCCGAAAAATGATTTTTACAAATGCTGATGGGGAGAAAATGGAAGTTTTAGAACCGGAAAGCATCCATACATATGCGGGATGGAAAGCACATGGACGGCAAGTGAAACGTGGAGAGAAAAGCATAGCAACCATCGTGATTTGGAAACAGGTAAAGAAAAAAAAGAAGGTAGAAGAGGAGAATAAGACTGAGGAAACAGAGATAATGTTTTTAACAAAAGCATTTTTCTTTCGAGAGTGCCAGACAGAGGAAATAAAAGAAGTTAAATAGCAATGAGAAAGAGGAGCTGCGTGTAGCAGTTCCTCTTTTGCGTGAACTGGGGGACCCTAACGCCAAGCCATCCCCCAGGCCCCCTTCCCTATATGGGATTATGGCACCGGAAGTTTATCGGCTATAACTGAAGCCGCTATGCTTTTCAAACTCATATTTACTGTCTGAGTCATCGTTTCCATGCAGAATCATCTGGGTTTCCAATTCATCCGCCATTTTACGGGCCGGCCAATAGCCGTTTTCATAATATTCATCGTGTACTTTTTTCGCTGCAATGCGAATTTCTTCGAGAGAATACTTACTCATACGATACACCTCCGTAGATTTTCAAACATTTGTGTAATATGGGGGGAGAGAGGCAACCAGAAAATGTTTGCCTTTTGAATGATTACCACCAACCAAGGGAGTGTCCACCTGAAATAATGTTGGCAAATGCTCCGGTTAATCCAAAAACTACCATTGATCCAAAACTCATATTGTTTACCTCCTTTGTTTTTGTTGAACTTATCATACAACAAAGGGAAAAAGATAGATATGTTCGAACAATGTTTCTTATTGTTGAAATATGTTCTGTGCAAGATTATACTTAAAGAGAAATTTTTACAAATGTAAGAGGAATTTTTACAAGTTTATCAGCCGGGGGATTGAAAGATGAAGGGAAGCTTTAAGTTTAGAGATTTTTTTCAGCTTGTGAAAGCCTGTGTGCCACGCAGCGTAAGTGATGAAAGTCTTTATCAAGTGATTATGGAACCGGAAAATTATGATTTAGCCAATATTAGCCGACAAATCAATGGAATTGCAAAAGTTCCAAAGCCATTGGTTAAAAAAATCATGATAGAAGGAGTACAAGGAGTACAAAAACGTCTCCTGAAAAATTTTCCGGATACCAAGGAAGATTTTTGGGAAGCAATAGGAAATGAAATGAACGCACTTCCGGAAACCGTACTTAAGTGCATTGAGAAGGATAGTAGTGGGGACGCTTCTGAGAAGTTAGCAATTTTGTTAGTTGAGGCGCTGATCAACACATCTTGCTCGTGGTCAAAGGAGAAAGAAGGAAAAAACACAGATATATCTGCAGAGAAGAAATCAACCAAGGAATATAAGGATATATTTGAATTTTTGAAAGAAGAAAAACTGGAAGAGGTCAACCGTGTTTCGATTATGTTTCATTCCGGATCAAACTGGATCACAGACCATACAATGGATGGACGAGGCGCATTGTTGAAAAGAATGGGAGAAAAAGCAGAAGTGAGGGTATTGATAAATGAGTCTACCAATATCCAAGAATTGTTTAATACGGACTATTTAAGAGCTGAATTTGGTTCGTATGACAGTATAGAAAAAACGGTTCAGGGTTGGAAAGACATGACTGAACGATACCATTTTTCGCTAAAGAGCTTTCCATACATATTCTTTCACAGCATGTGCATTGTGGAATACAAAAATTCTAAAAAGAAGCTGTATCTGTCTAACTATATTTATAAGGCGGGAACATCGGTGGAGCAACACCCTAAAGCAATTTTAGAAGAACTTGATTCGGATTTTAGCAGTTACTACCAAGAGTACAATTTCATTTGGGAAAAGGGAAAGGAAATATATATTAAAGAAAGAGATAATGACAAAAGATGATAGATTTGGGATATCAAAGGCATACTTCTTCTGGTATCATCAGCATTTAGGATCGTTACATATAGATAAAGAGGGGTATGTTGGAAAGGTGCTGGGGATTCCAGAAGAAGAGTCGGACTGTTATACATATTACGGGGAACGCCTATCGGAAGTGCTGCAGGAATTCATGAGTGCAGTGGAGCTGCATCAAATACTAACGGAGCATGACGATGAGAATGAGATAGAGCCGCTTTCAGAGCAAGAAATAGAAGAGATGTATCAACAATTTTTAAAAAAGTTGGATGATATGAAGGATGAAGAGGAATAAGAAAATGGAAAGGAGTGCTTTTCGTATATTGCAAAAAAAAATTGCATATGCTATAATGCCAGTAGGCAAAATGAAGAGATAAATTCATAGTAATGCAGCGAAAACCCCGGAGGTGCGAACTCCGGGGTTTTCTGTCCGTTTGGGCGAGGGGGATTAGTCCTCAGGCTGGCTACCAGATACTATTTTCTGTCCAGCCATTTGCAGATGTAGTAGGCGACTACACTTGCCAAGACAGAAAGTAAAAATGAAGAGATTGTATTCACAGTAATGCACCCCCTTCCCGCACCAGTTTAGGGGTGGTAGCTTTTGCAGTATAGCATAAAGATATTGTAGAATGCAAGATGCGGATGCTGATAGAAATAAAAATAAAATAAATTTCTCGAATTCTATTGACAACGAAAAAAGAATGGTGTATTCTTCTAATTGTAAGAGATTTAATTTTTTTTTATTTCTAAAGAGGTAAAAAAAATAATAACCACTATATTGAAGGAGGATTTTAAGATGAAGAAAAAAATCACAATTGATCTGTTCCGTGCATTGGTTACAGCAGCCCTGGAGGAAAAGGGATACGCCGTCGTCTCAGACGATACCGGGTACATCCACGCTTGCCCAGAGGAGGAAGGGAAACCCGAGCTTCTTTTGGCAGTAGTCAGTCGGTGTCTTTCCGATGGGGAACGTCGGGAAAGCCCACAGGTATTGGCGAGTCGGACGTTAGTGGAAAAGCTCAAGACAAAAGCAGATTCGATGGCTGGCGATGTTATGCCTTGTGTTGCGTTCGGCGTTGCGCGTTACAGTTATTTTGATTGTGAAGTTTGTGTGGTACCAGTGATGGTATGGGATGAGTTAGCAGAAACGGGAGGCGTATATTCAAAAACCGCAGCGGGAGTTTTTTATAACTACCAGGCGGCGGGTGAATTACTCCCGCAGGATGCAGTTTTGCGGGTGAGCTGGGGAGCAAAAGAGTATTAATCGTATCCCAAAAAGAGCAGGCGGTATACCGCCTGCTCTTTTTGTATATTTATGTCTTTTTGAAGTATAGGGAAATATGAATTAGCACTGGAAGAATTTGAAAAACTTTCCTATATAAATGCTGAGAGAAGACTGTGAAAAATAAAATAAGAGCTGCCGCACGTTAATACGGCAGTTTCTGCATCTCTGTTCATCAGTAATTTTTTATAAAATTACTGATGAACAGGAGGAGAGTATGATATGCAAGGGAGGGGAACTTACACTATAATCCAAGCCTCAGTTGCACCTTGCTCTTGTTATGCGGCGTATAGTTTTCAATTTGCCAGTTCAAAAGTTGTTAGTCTGTT
>CAKSKO010000003.1 GCA_934465125.1 uncultured Eubacteriales bacterium | reverse complement strand
ATTATGGGCATAATGAATTGAAAAAATCCAAAGCAAAACGCAATTTTTAATGCATGAGGTAATTTGATATTCTTTGTAACAGCACCATTCATCATCGCAACAGCAAAAGCGTCCATTGCCAATCCAACTGCAATGCCTCCAACTGTGATATAATCCATAGAGTATCCTCCGACTTTTAAAGATAAGATAACATATTTATTTATACGTGAAAAAATCTAAAATAGTATAACAGAAAAGGAACACTCTTACAAACGAAGAAGCGTTCCTTTCTTATTATTTTTTACAGTTGGTGAAAATCAACCCATTCCTTTGCGTATTCTACGTTTTGATCAGAAGGTTTTGCAATATTTGTTGCAGGAAAACGTGAATTCGGATAGGAAATGGGAATCGTAATTTTATCTGGGCGTTTGTTTTTCTTGTTTGTAGTGTTTGGATGGCTATAGTTTTGGTTCATAAAAATATGTGCTCCTTTCAAAAAATTAATCGGGAGGTATTATTTTTTACGCTATCGGTTTAAAAATACAAAAATTGATTTGCCAAGTTTACGCATTAATGATAGAATAAAAAACAATATTACTTTACTTTAATGATACGTTTACTTTGTTCGTTCCTATTGTTTACATGCTAAGGATTGTGTGAGCGTTTCCTCATAGACTGAGTGCCGTATTGGAATTGACGTGTTGGTTCAATACAGTTTCATCCCGATACAAGCGGAGAAGTAGGATTGAAGATCCTTAGAAATTTTACAGACGTTGTAAAAGGATAGGTGTAATATGAACAAAAAAAGAATCATACCTTGCCTTAATATCAAGGAGAGGTGGTAAAAAACAGAATTTGTTCCTTTACGAGATGTGAGCGATCCGATTGATACTGCAGTCTCTTGCGACAAGTACGGCGCTGATGAGTTGGTGCTATTTAATATGACTGCTTCTCATAAAAAGAGGGGAGCTGGTGATTTTTTCTGACTAACATGGAGCGCGATAGCATATAAACTGGATATAATCTATTGCTTACAAAAAACGTATCCCAATCGATTTCAATTCTAATGATTACTTTCCGCGTCGTCGGAACGTTGAAGCATTTTTATAATGCTATTACAATAAGAAAAGCAGATGCAGTACTCGCTGTATCATTGTTCTATTTTAGCAAGATCGACATACCGGAGCCAAAACAATATCTTATTACAGGAAACGTTCCGGTTAGAAGATATAACTATTTTACTAGGGGGAAAAGAGATGAACCATTCTACAAAGTACACAAAAGACGATATTATTAGGCTTGTAGACGAACAAGACATTCGGTTTATTCGTCTACAATTCACAGATATTTTCGGGGCATGTAAAAATGTTGCAATCACAAAAAACCAATTGAAACGAGCACTCGACAATAAATGTATGTTTGATGGTTCTTCTATTGAGGGATTTGTACGAATCGAAGAATCTGATATGTATTTGTATCCGGACTTAGATACGTTTATGATTTATCCGTGGACGCCGTCACCCGGCAAAGTAGCGAGGATCATCTGTGATGTTTACCGCCCGGATCAAACCCCATTTGAAGGGGATCCTCGATATATTCTAAAGAAGACGCTTGAAGAAGCAAAAAAAATGGGATTTTCATTTAATATTGGTCCAGAATGCGAATTTTTCCTTTTTCAAACGGATAAGGATGGAAAGCCAACGACTGAAACGATCGACAGCGGTAGCTATTTTGAGTTAGGACCTGTTGACAGAGGAGAAGAAGCGCGGCGAGACATTTGCATTACACTCGAGGAGATGGGCTTTGAGATTGAGGCGTCTCACCATGAATGTGCGCCGGGGCAACATGAGATCGATTTTAAATATAGTGAAGCGCTCACCGCAGCGGACAATATCATGACCTTTAAGTTAGCGGTAAAATCTATTGCAGACCGGCATGGTTTGCACGCAACTTTTATGCCAAAACCGCTTTTTGGAAAAGCAGGCTCCGGGATGCATATCAATATGTCGCTTGAACGAGACGGAAAAAACGCATTTTATGATGAAAACGATGAGAATGAGCTAAGTGATATCGCGTATCATTTTATCGCTGGAGTAATAGAGCATGCAAAAGGGATGACAGGTATTAGCAATCCGCTTGTTAATTCCTATAAAAGGCTCGTGCCGGGTTATGAGGCGCCAGTTTATATTGCTTGGTCAACACAGAATCGCAGCCCTCTAATTCGGATTCCTGCGGCGCGAGGAGTTGGCACAAGAATTGAAATGAGGAGTCCGGATCCTTCAGCAAACCCTTATTTGGTTTTGGCGGTTTGCTTGGCAGCAGGGCTTGACGGAATTAAAAGAGGATTGAATCCGCCAACTCCCGTTGACAGCAATGTCTTTCAAATGACAGACGACGAACGCGAGGCGATGGGAATTGAAAATGTTCCGCAAAACCTAGCAAAAGCAATTCGCGCGATGAAACGAGATAGCTTGATCAATCAGACCTTGGGTCATCATGCGTTTACAAAATATGTGACCTACAAAGAAAATGAGTGGAAAGAGTATCGAAATATTATTACCTCCTGGGAGATAGAGCAATATTTAAACCGTTATTAACTGTTTGAAAAGGGTTTGCCTGTGATATAGAAGAAATTTTATTTGGATTATAATTTATTTACAGGGAAAACAAAATGAGTCATAATCTTTCTAATTGGAAAGGATAAAGTTGTCTGCATAGTTGATCGTTAGCCGACATAATAATGAATGATTATTGGAGGTGTCGGTGAATGAAAAGAGTGCGAACAATTGTTAGTTTATTGCTTGTTATATCGATAGCTTTCCCAACTATGATCGGTGCGGGAGCAATCAGTGTTGAAGAAATTACTGCTCCTGCTGCGGTACTGATGGATGCGCAGACAGGTAAGGTGTTGTATGAAAAGAACCCACATGAGGTGCGCGCTTGCGCGTCCATTACAAAGGTAATGACGCTTTTATTGGTGATGGAAGCAATTGACAGTGGAAAAATTGCGATGACTGATCAGGTGACTGCGAGTGAACACGCATCATCAATGGGTGGATCTGATATTTGGTTAGAACCGGGTGAAGTGATGACTGTCGATGAGATGATCAAAGCGACGGTTGTGGCATCGGCAAATGATGCTGCTGTTGCACTGGCTGAGTTGGTTTCTGGTTCAGAGGAAGCATTTGTCAATGAAATGAATCAGAAAGCCGAAGATCTGGGAATGGCGGAAACGGTGTTTAAAAACTGCAACGGGCTGGATGAAGAAGGGCATGTTACAAGCGCATATGATGTTGCTGTGATGTCGAAAGAATTGATGAAACACAACCAGATTTTTCAATATACATCTATCTGGATTGATTATTTGCGAGATGGAAAGACACAGCTTGTCAATACCAATAAACTGCTGAAAAGCTATCAGGGTATTACTGGACTAAAAACAGGGACGACAAGCCAAGCCGGAAGCTGTATTTCTGCTACAGCAACGAGAGGTGAGTTGAGTTTAATCGCGGTTGTGCTCGGCAGTGCGACGGGGAAAGACCGATTTAAGGATGCTGCCGCTTTACTTGACCATGGGTTTGCAAACTATACGATGCTTGTTCCAACCTTGCCGGAGAATGCTTTAGTTCCGATTCGTGTGAGTGGAGGAATGCAGTCTACCGTTGACACAAAAGCTAATTTAACCGGTAGTTGTTTGATCCCGAAAGGAAAAGAAAAAATGGTTACAAATACGGTGGAGCTGAGCGAAGAAATCGAGGCTCCAGTGGAAGAAGGGCAACAAGTTGGAAAGATCATTTATCAGCTTGACGGAAAAACTATCGCCGAGTATCCTATTACAGCAGTGTCAGCTGTTGATGAAATGAGTTTTTTTTCTGTCTTTGAGATTCTTTTAAAACAAATGGTTTCGATGTAACGAAGTGAGACAATGTATTGATAGTCAAAGTTTTATTCTTTGCTCTCGTGAACAAACTGTAAAATAAAGAAAATATAGATAGATTCCTTGCAAACAGACCTGAAATATTGTAAAATAAGAGCAAGTCAAATGAAGGAGACGGTAAGATGGCAACAAAGTTAAACGATCAGCATGTGTTGGATTTTATTAGTAAAGAAGAGTATGATGCAATTGCCTCTCAAGTAAGGACTGCGCATGAATTGTTGCATTCTGGTACTGGACTTGGAAGTGATTTTTTAGGGTGGGTCAATTTGCCGACGGATTATGATAAAGAAGAGCTTGTTCGAATCAAAAAGGCCGCTGCAAAGATTCAATCCGATACGGATATTTTTATTATCATTGGAATTGGTGGTTCGTATTTAGGTGCGAGGGCTGCAATTGAGTTTTTGAAGTCACCCAATTATAATGCGCTGAAAAAGGATACTCCCGACATTTATTTTACTGGAAACAGTATCAGCTCGACTGCTCTTAGTGAGCTAATATCGATCTGTGAAGGAAAAGATGTTTCGATCAATATGATCTCAAAATCTGGAACAACAACAGAGCCGGCGATTGCGTTTCGTGTTTTTAGAGAGCTTTTAGAGCGTAAGTACGGAAAAGAAGAAGCAAAGAAACGTATTTATTGTACAACAGACAAAGCAAAAGGCACACTAAAACAGCTTGCAACAAAGGAAGGGTATGAAACCTTTGTGGTGCCGGACGATATTGGTGGACGTTTCTCCGTTTTAACAGCTGTTGGATTGCTTCCAATTGCTGTATGCGGAGCCGATGTAGATGCCCTGCTCCTTGGAGCCAAAAAGGCGCAGGTAGAGCTTTGCAATCCAGATTTATCTCAGAACGCTTGCTATCGATATGCTGCAATTCGTAATATTTTATACCGGAAAGGGAAATTAACCGAAGTGCTGGTAAGCTATGAACCATATTTTGCAATGATGGCGGAATGGTGGAAGCAACTTTACGGTGAAAGCGAAGGAAAAGATCAGAAAGGATTGTTTCCGGCTTCGGTGATTTTTTCAACAGACCTACATTCGTTGGGGCAGTTTATTCAAGACGGCAGTCGGACCATGTTTGAGACGGTTGTATGGATTAAAAAAGCAAAACGGGAAATTCTGATCGAAAACGATCCTGAGAATGTGGATGGCCTTAACTTCTTAGAAGGAAAATCGATGGCTTATATCAATCAGAAAGCCTTTGAAGGAACAGTTTTAGCTCATACAGATGGTGCGGTTCCCAATATAGTATTATCGATCGAAGAGGCTTCGGAGGAAGAACTCGGATATTTAATTTATTTCTTTGAGAAAGCATGTGCTATCTCAGGATATTTGTTAGGGGTAAACCCCTTTAACCAGCCTGGGGTGGAGAGCTATAAGAAAAATATGTTTGCACTTTTAGGAAAACCGGGCTATGAACAGCAGCGAGAAGCACTTGAAGCAAGGCTTCATTAAAATTATTAGTTGAACCGCATATGCGGAATATAAAATAGGAGGAGTTTTTATGATAACTCTGATCATGGGTAAAAAAGGATCTGGAAAAACAAAAAAATTAATTGAATTAGCAAATGGTGCTGTGGAAAATTCAAAGGGTAATGTTGTGGTGATTGAAAAGGGGAAAAAATTAACGTATGATATCACTCATAAAGCGCGTCTGATTGATACTGATCAATATGGAATCACAGGATTCGATTCATTTTACGGCTTTGTTTGCGGAATTTGTGCCGGTAACTATGACGTAACAGATGTATTGATAGATTCTACCCTCAAAATTGGCGGACAGGATTTAAATAAGCTTACTGAGTTTATTAGTAAAACAAAAGAACTCGCAGAGAAATCAGATACGAAGTTTGTAATTTCTATTTCAGCTCATGTGGAAGAGATTGATCCTTCGATCAAAGAAATGTGTACTGTTCTTTAATTTAATACTTACTTTATCAAAAGAAGAAGCTTAAAACTAATTTTAGCTTTAAGCTTCTTCTTTATTTTGTTTGCAACAAAGTATAGGAGAATGACAATTTAGAGAGAAATTAAGGTAGACGTAGACAAAACATTAAGACAGTTTGCAAACAAAAGGGAATAGAAATCATAGAAGCAGAGCTGTGTAAAGATTACGTATATCTGCTGATAAGCATACGACCGAAATATAGTGTGTCACAAATAATGGGACATCTGAAATGGGAAGGTAGTTTAATGATATTTGATAGGCACGCAAAATTAAAGTGCAAATATGGAAATAGATATTTCGGGGCAAGAGGATATTATGTAGATACGGTAGGGCGCGACAAAAAGCAGATACAGGAATAGATAAAAAATCAGCTTGCAGAAGATAAAATAACAGACCAAATAGAACTTAAAGAGTTTGTGGACCCGTTTATGGATAGTGTGAACGAGTAGGCAAAAAAATAACCCCTTTAGGGGGGCTGAAAAAGTAATGCAGTCGGCAAACTTTTCAGCCCCCCTCGAGGGGGTGCGTCCGTAAACGCCCTTCTAGGGTCTACTCAAGCCTCCGGCTAAGCCAGAGGTTTTGACTCAGTATATGAGCTATGATTCTCTCTTTAATAGTTCTTGAAGAGTAGTTTCATAAGCTTTTTGTTCATAAGGATGGGATTGTTGCTGATAAGTAAACTCGTCGCAGGTCGATCCGATTAACTCGATTAGATAACGGAGAAAAGCGGGGTTTTTTACAAGGATAGGTCCAATTAGATGTGTTCCAAATACATTTTGATAGCGAAATCCTTCTGACTTTTCTCCTTTTCGGTTCGATAACCCCATCTTGACAGAAAACAATGGGGTGGTGATACCGGCAATCTCGGTACATTTATTGATAAATCCGACCAACGGTGTATCAATCTCTGCCAAATGAAAGATGGCGTCACTCGTATAACGGGTTTCCTTTGTTTCAGTTGTTTCAAAAGAGGATAGACCAATCCCCTGATAACGTGTTCCGTCTGAAGCAAAAATGGTTTCTCCCAGCATCTCAAAGGAGTTTCCGGTAAAAAGAAAGATAATTCCGTTTTCTGCTGCTTTTTTTAGATCATCTTTGTACGCAAGCAAGTGTGTTAAGGCTGCTTTTTGGCTGCTCTCCGTTCCGGATCCGGAATAAATCAAGGTATAACCCTGAAAAGAAAGATCATCCCCGATGCTTTTTTTATCGATAGTCACGTCGAATCCCTGTTCCTTTAAATGCTTCACTAGAATCAAGATGTTTCCGATTTCGCCGTAAAGATTCATCAAATCATAATATAAATGTAATAGTTTTATTTGCATGCTGTTTTCTCCTTTTCTGCCTCCGATGGAAGGTGGTCTGTCTGAACAAGGGATAAAAATTTACTTTTATCAGAAAAGCAAGTGATAGTATAAATTCGATCTATAGGCTGTTTTTTAATAGAGAGAACAGCTTCTTTAATAGTAGGAATTACTGCGATTCGGTCAGACGCTATGCCACAATATTCAAATCGGACGGCTAAGTCATAAGCATACCGGCCAGACAGGACGATTTTTTTTACAGTATCACAGTGCAGTAACTCAAAATCAATATCGAACAGCCAAGAGGTTTCACTGGTAAAATATTTCCGGCTGATTGCGTCGACAATAATCAGAACCACACAATCTGTGTCACTGCTTGCTACGACGCGGAGAGATTGGTCATAAGAGATAGAGTTTTCGTGCTTTGATGTCAAAAGTGTTCCATGATGACCGCCTAGAGTAAACGTTTGGACTCTTCCGTTTTGTGAAATATAATGGTTGATACTCTTTTCTGTTATTTTACGGTCAATTCCTAAAATACTGGAGACAGAGAATGCAGCCAAGGTATTGTAAACGCTATAAATACTTGAAAAAGCCAGTGATACTTTAGTTTCTTGCCCACCAGCGCTGATCGTGACGGAACCGTTTTGAAGGTCTGCGTCGATAACAGTAAATTGTGTATCGTGCCGCTTTAAACCGCAGGCTGAACATTTATAGCAACCAATATGATTATAGTGATAATACTCATACTTCATCAAAGCTTTGCAATGCGGACAGTATTTTCCGTCATTGTAGATACTGGTGCAGATTTCTGTAGAAATAGAAAGCTTGTCCGCACCGAACCAGAGAACTTTTTCATGACCGACAGAAAAGCAAGAGACAAGCGGATCATCAGCGTTTAAAATCAGTGTGGTATCGTTTGGAATACTTTCTTTGATACTATCAAATACCCATTCAGGATGGCCATTTCTTGTTAGCTGATCGCGGTAGAGATTAGTGATAACATAATGGGTGGGGGAAAAGTAACGAAAAGTATGCTTTGCAAAACGTTCATCTGATTCAATCAGAAGGATTTCACTTTTGACTTTTCCACTCAGTGTACAGTCGTTTAAAATAAAGGTAGTGACCCCCTCAATTTGGTTGGAACCTTCTGAGTTATAGGAGAATTTCTTATTGGCGCTTTTTAAAATTGACGCAATCATCTCTACGGTGGAGGTTTTTCCATTGCTTCCAGTCACTGCAACAATATAAGGGGGCATTTTTATTTTTGATAGGATATTTGGATCAATTTTCAATGCAATACGTCCGGGCATACTGCTTCCTTTTCCGATCCATTTTCCAACAACCCTGGCGGCCTTACAGGCAAGCAAAGCGATTTGTTTTCTCATAACATGACTCCGTTTCTTTACCATTAATTTGATCATATAATTCAAATAATCATTATTATAACAGATTGCATCGCAGTTGAACAGAGCGAAGAAAAATAAAACCATAAAAAGATTGCTTTCTATAAATGATCTATGATATAATTAAAAAACATGGATGAAGCTTTTTTTAGATTTATATAAGAAAAGATAAAAAATTTTAAAGAATGAATTGACAAAGCTTTTTTAAAACGATATAATTAACTAGTATGACGCTGAGGTGTGATGATGATACTTGAGTTAAGAGATTTGTTTTTAGGGGAAGAAAGAAGAATTTCCCGGCAGTATGAACTTGATTTATCTAGAATCAACTTTACAGGCATTTATCCTTTTCAGAAACCTATTCAGGTAACAACGCAGATCGAAAATCAGGCCGGTGTGGTTCGTTTGACAGCTGATGTTGTGTTTGATTTTTTTCATCCATGTGATCGGTGTACAAGACAAGTGGTGAGCCCCTGTCATTATTTGTTTCAGCATACGCTCGTTACCTTTCTGAACGATGATTTGAGTGATGAATATGTACTTGCGGAGAATTATCAGATTGATTTAGATAAATTGTTGCGCGAAGATATTTTACTGCGTATTCCGTCTAAAGTGTTGTGTGACCCTTCTTGTAAGGGGATTTGTCCGAAATGTGGAAAAGACTTGAATGAAGGCGAATGCGATTGTAATTTTCATTCTGTTGACCCGCGCCTTGAGGCGCTGAGAAAATTGATAGATTGAGTTTTATCGAAAGATGATGCTCACTGATTTATAGGCAAGGAGGTTCTGACGATGGCGGTACCGAAGAGAAAACATTCCAAAGCAAGAAGAGATACAAGACGTTCTAATGTCTGGAAGATTAGTGCTCCGGCTCTGATGAAATGCCCGCAGTGCGGTGAGTATAAAACACCACATAGGGTTTGCGGCAGCTGTGGTTACTACAATGGCAGGGAAGTTATTAAAAAAGAGGCATAGAAGTTTTTAAAACTTTTATGATTTTGATTTCCCAAAAAAGAGAAGGAGAAATCCTTCTCTATTTTTTTAGCTGTAATTTTATTGCTTATTTTAATAAAAACACAAGCATGCTAATGTTTATGAAGATTAAAATTGCTTATGAAGGGCGAAAAGCGTCAGGAGGCAGTTTATAAAAGTAATATTATAAATGATTTGAGAAGATAAGGGGAGATGGAATATGGCAAAACCAGTTGTTGCGATCGTTGGGAGGCCAAATGTTGGAAAATCGACGCTGTTTAATAAATTAATTGGAAAACGCCTTTCAATTGTCGACGATACACCAGGAGTCACTAGAGACCGCATTTATGGAGAATGTGAATGGAGAGGTCGCACATTTTCAGTAATTGATACGGGGGGAATCGAACCCTATTCCAACGACATTATTTTGTCGCAAATGAGAAGACAGGCGGAACTTGCAATCGATGCTGCGGATGTTATAGTGTTAGTGACCGATGTCAAGAGCGGACTGGTTGCAACAGACAAAGAGGTTGCTGCGATGCTTCAGAAAAGCGGAAGGCCTGTAATTGTCTGCGTCAATAAATGTGATCAGGTTGGGGAGCCAGATGCCGAATTTTATGAATTTTATAATTTAGGACTTGGCGATCCGATTGGAGTTTCTTCAGTTCACGGACACGGAACCGGTGATTTGCTGGATGCTGTTTATGAATTTTTACCGTGTGCAGCAGACGAAGAGGATGAAGGTGAAAAGATCAGTGTGGCGGTGATCGGAAAGCCCAATGCGGGGAAATCATCTTTGATCAACAAGATCATAGGGGATCAGCGGTGTATTGTTTCTAATATTGCAGGGACAACGAGAGACTCTATCGATACAGAAGTAGAAAATGAATACGGAAACTTTACGTTTATTGATACAGCAGGAATCCGCAGAAAAAGTAAGATTGACGATACGATTGAAAAATATAGTATTATTCGGGCAAAAATGGCGATTGAACGGTCGGACGTTTGTGTTATTATGATCGACGCAACACAAGGTTTTACAGAGCAGGATTCAAAAGTCGCAGGTCTTGCGCATGAAGCGGGAAAAGGGTGTGTGATCGCTGTTAATAAATGGGATGCCCTTGAAAAGAATGATAAGACCATGATAGAATACAAAAAGAAATTAAAAAATGATTTTTCGTTTATGTCTTACGCACCGTTTGTTTTTATTTCTGCAAAAACCGGGCAGAGAATCGATCGGTTGTTTGAATTAATCAAAGAGGTAGCGAATGCAAACGCGATGCGGATTTCCACTGGAACTCTGAATGAGTTACTTTCACAGGCAGTGACAAGAGTGCAGCCGCCGACAGACAAAGGAAGACGGTTAAAAATATTTTATATGACAGAAGTGTCTACAAAACCACCAACTTTTGTTTGCTTTGTAAATTCTGCGGCACTGTTTCATTTTTCCTATCAGAGATATCTTGAGAACAGGATTCGGGAGACATTTGGCCTTTCGGGAACTCCGATCCGGTTTGTGATTCGTGAACGAGGCGATAAATAAAAGCTAGGAGAGGGTTTCATGGTTTTGGTAAAGGATTGTATCACAGTGGCAGCTGCAATGATTGTGGCGTATTTATTGGGAAGTGTCAGCTTTTCCATTATTGTTACAAAATGGATCAGCAAACACACTGATATTCGATCAATGGGTAGCGGAAACGCTGGGTTTACAAATGTACTGCGTTCTGTTGGAAAGCTTGCCGGGATACTCACTTTTATTGGAGATTTTTTAAAAGGTATTTTGGCAATATGGATCGCGAAGATGCTTTTTTCGAGCCCATATTTTTTAGGGATAGAATCGTTTGTGGTTCTACAAATTGGGGCGTATTTGGCGGGGCTTTGTTGTTTGATTGGACATATTTATCCATGTTTTTTTGGGTTCAAAGGCGGGAAAGGGGTGCTGACAGCGTCGGCTATTGTATTGATGATCGATTGGAGAGTTTTTTTGCTTGTGATTTCGGTGTTTCTCATTGTGTTTTTGGTATCAAAAATTGTTTCTCTCGCTTCGATCAGCGCTGTAGCCTCATATCCAATCGCAACGTTTTGTATCACATTTTTTCTCGATTATCTTTCCCACCAAGGAGAAGCTGGAGCATTGCCCATTGGATTTGTACTGTTTTCGACAGGAATTTCTCTATTAATCGGAGCTATGATTATCTTTATGCACCGTTCTAATATTAAAAGACTTCGTGCCGGAACAGAAAAAAAGCTCGTATTAAAGAAATAAGATTAAAAAAGAAAAGCTTCAGCGGTCTTTTTAGGCAAAACCGTCGAAGCTTTTTTATTTTTGTAATAAAAAAGAACCGACCTTTTACTCGGTGGTTCTTTTATTGTGCAGATATCTTTAAACAGCGCGGTTTACTTTACCAGAACGCAAACAACGGGTACAAGCATAAATACGCTTCGAAGTACCGTTTACGACTGCTTTTACGCGTTTAATATTAGGCTTCCAAGTTCTGTTTGAACGTTTATGTGAATGAGAAACTCTAATACCAAAAGAAACATCTTTTCCACAAATTGCACATTTTGCCATTTGTCCGACCTCCTTTAATGCAACTTTACTAACAGTAGTATGGTATCAGATTTCAAAAATAAATGCAAGTCTTTTTTTATGAGTATTGAAAAAACCTGTTATTTTTCATAACTATTCCAGTACTTGTATTTTTTTCAGTTTCAAAGTATAATACTATACATTATAAAGGAGTGAAGTTCATGTGGTTTTTACGGCCCGGTATCGGTTTTGAAGATATCTTAATGAGAATTGTTGCAGTTATGATTATCGTATTTTTAGTGATGCCGCTTCATGAGTGTGCACATGGTTGGATCGCTGTAAAGCTAGGCGATAATACGGCTAAATATAGTGGAAGGCTGACACTCAATCCACTCCCGCATATTGATCCGCTAGGTGCTCTTGCTATTTTGCTTTTTGGATTTGGATGGGCAAGACCAGTTCCGGTAGATCCCAGAAACTTTAAAAATCCCAAATCGGGGATGGCATTAACTGCGTTAGCGGGGCCGTTATCGAATTTGTTGGCAGCTTTAGTGGGTGGTTTGGTTCTAAGAGTAATTTTTATGTTTTCTGCTTCGATCCCGGCAGTGCTGATGAGTTGGATTTTAATCTTTTTTATCAACTATATGATGATTAATGTAGGGCTTGCGGTGTTCAATTTGGTTCCTTTGCCTCCCTTGGATGGATCCAAGATTATTGGAGCTTTTATTCCAGACAGAATTTTATATAGATTTGCCCAATATCAAAATATTATTATGATGATAGTTTTTGTACTTTTATTTGTTGGTGTGCTTAGTGTTCCACTTGGAATCTTGCAGATTGCTGCGTATAATGGAATCATCCATATCACAGGGCTGCCGTCACAAATGCTTCTATAAATATAATTTAATTGCAGCAGTTAAGACAGGGGTTAGACAAATGGAAAAGTTATTGTATCACTTAACAGAATTTGAAGGACCTCTTGATTTACTTTTACATCTGATATCAAAAAATAAGCTTAATATTTATGATATCCAAATATCGGATCTTCTAGATCAGTATCTTGCGCATATCGATCAAATGAAAGAAAATGAGATGGATGTTGCGAGTGAATTTTTAGAGATGGCTGCGCGACTTGTCTATATAAAAACAGTGTCGCTTCTTCCAAAACATGAGGAATCAGAAGAACTGAAAAGAGAACTGACAGGGCAATTGATCGAATATCAGGAATGTAAAAGAGTAGCTGAAATGCTTTCAAAACAGATTAGCTTTGATTGTTTTACAAGAGATCCATTAGAGATTGACTTTGATATGACGTATAAACGAAGTCATCAGATTGAGGAATTGATTCGTGCGTATTTTAGCGCAGCAGGTAAAGAGAGGAGAAGACTTCCTCCTCCAGAAGAAAGATTTTCGGGGATTGTGTCTAGGAGAATTGTTTCAGTTACATCAAGAATTATTCACGTGCTTCGCAGACTTTGGAAAGTAGAAGCAGTGTCATATGACGATTTATTTCAAACAGGGGAAGGTAAGTCGGAGCTGGTTGCTACTTTTTTGGCTGTGCTTGAGTTGATCAAAGGAAAACGGATACGCATTGAAGAAGACGACTGCAGCATAAAAGTAAGATTGATAAATGGCGGTGTAAAGCGGTGAAAATCAAACAACTTCAAGCAGCCATTGAGGCGATTTTATTTGCAAGCGGCGAACCAGTTTCACTTGAGAGGCTTGTACAGGTCCTTGAGACGGATAAAGAAACGATCAAAAAGATGATTGAGAGTTTAATCGATCAGTATGACGCAGAAGATAGCGGAATTTGCATCATGAAGCTGGACCAAACCTATCAGATGTGTTCCAAACCCGAATATGGGAATATTATTCGGGCAGTAATGGATATCCGCAAGAATATTCCGCTTACCCCGGCGGCGATGGAAGTATTGTCGATTGTTGCGTACAATCAACCGGTTACCAAGGCATTTGTAGAGCAAGTCCGCGGTGTGGATTGTTCCGGAGTACTATCGAGCTTGAGTTCAAAAGATTTAATTGAAGAAAAAGGTCGATTAGAACTTCCCGGAAGGCCTCTTCTTTATGGAACAACAGCGAATTTTTTGCGTTGTTTTGGGATTACGAGTATCGATGATTTGCCTCCGCTTCCAAATAGGGATGATAAAAAATCAGAGGATAGACAGGGAGAAGAAATAGAATAATAAAATTCTGGAGGGGCAAAATGACTGCATTTATTGTTATCGGTTTCATTGTGATGTTTTTTTTGCTTGTTCTATTTTCTTCTATCCATGTTACAGTTATTTATGAAGATGTCATTGGAATAAAAATACGATTCTGGTTTTTATTGTTCAAGTTTCCTAAGTATAAAGAAAAACATTTAGAAGAGAAGAAAGAAAAAAAATCTGTTGAAGAAGAAAAAAAATCGGGGGCTTTGGATATCATAAAAAAGAAAGGGATCAAACAGATTACACAGTTCGTTAAGACGATAGCCTTTTCGATTTTTAGAGCAGTTAAAAAGATGCTGTCTCATCTTATCGTGGATCGTTTTGATTGTTCTGTTTTGGTGGTTGGATCTGATGCAGCAGATACTGCAATCAAATATGGATATCTATGTGCTGCTTGTTATCCCATTTTAGGAAGATTAAAAACTTCTTCTTTTTGTAAGAAACAATCGTTTCGGCTTGCACCTGGATTTTGTGCAGAAAAAAGCATGGTACGATGTAATATAAAGTTTCATATCAAAATTATTTATCTACTCTCCGCAGTTTTTTCGGTAGCTCTTGATTTAGTCAAGTGCCTTATTGTTCAGAAAAAAGCGGAAAAAAAATAAGAAGGCGGTATTATTATGGAACATCATCCACTCGAAGGTATTATGGGAATTACGATGGAAAAAGTGAAGGAAATGGTCGATGTTAATGCGGTGATTGGTGATCCGATTACTGCTCCGGATGGTTCGATTATTATTCCTGTTTCTAAGGTCACATACGGATTCGGATCAGGCGGATCTGATTTTCCGATAAAAAAAACGGAATCAAAGGATTTGTTTGGTGGCGGCGGCGGCGCTGGAATCACGATTGTACCGATTGCGTTTATTGCAATTGGTGGCGGAGACATTAAATTGTTGCAGGTGGAACCGTTTAATGGCTCTACTGACCGGATCATAGGGATGATTCCCGAGATTGTAGATAAGCTTGCGTCTGTTTTTAAAAAAGGAGATAAGAAAAAGGGAGAAGAAAAAGAAACCGTATAGGTTTTTAAGGGTATCACAGATTTTATACCGAAACATTTTAGACAGCCTCTTGCAGATATTATGCATATATGAAATTGAGTTTTACATATATACGTAATAAGCAGGTGGTTGTTTTACTGAGGGTTCCATTTTTCATGAGCAAGCTTGAATCATGGAAACAACCAAAGCGGTAGATATGCAGAAAATGGTAGGTGTTAAATTTGTGGAAGAAAGCATATGTAGTTTTGCTGGCTGTATGGATAAGCCTGTTGCCGATGACTGTTTTTGCAGAAGAACAGCAAGAATCGGAACCGCAAGTATCAGCAGGGTCAGCGATTTTAATTTGTGCTGATACAGGAGATGCACTTTTTGCAAAAAATGAAAACGAGCGGAGGCCGATGGCAAGTACAACAAAAATTATGACAGCATTGCTAGCGTTTGAAGAAGCGGATTCCAATAACAAAGAAGTTGAAATAACAGACGCGATGGTGCGCGTAGAAGGTTCGTCAATGGGGTTGCTTCCCGGAAATGTATTGACGCTTGAAAATATAGCAAAGGGAATGATGATGTGTTCCGGGAATGACGCGGCGAACTCGCTGGCAATTGCTATTTCGGGTTCAACAGAAAAATTTTCAGCTTTAATGAATGAACGAGCAGAACAGATCGGAATGACAAATACCCATTTTGTAACGCCCTCTGGCCTTGGTGCCAAGGAGCATTATTCAACCGCAAAAGATATGGCGGCTTTAGGCGCTTATGCAATGGAGAATAAAAAATTTTGCGAGACAGTTTCCAGTAAAAGCATTCGCGTTCCGTTTAGTAAACCTGAGGAAACGCATACTTATAAAAATCATAATCGGCTTTTGAGCTTATATAATGGTTGTATTGGTGTTAAGACGGGGTTTACTAAGGAGGCTGGAAGATGCCTGGTATCGTGTGCAGAGAGAAATGGAGTACGCCTTGTTGCGGTGACTTTGAATGCACCTGATGATTGGAAGGATCACCAGGCAATGTATGATTATGGTTTTTCCAAGGTTTCGAGTATGAGTTTTGACGATAGCTCTGTTAGAATTCCTTTAAAAGTAGTTGGCGGGATAGAGGATGAAATTTATGTATTGGGGAAAATGTCGTCTAAGATAACGGTACGAAATGAAGACATGAACCGCATTGAGAGAGGAATCGAGCTGCCATCTTCTTGTTATGCGCCGATTCATAAAGGACAGATTATTGGAAGAGTAGTATATCGGCTAGACGGAGCAATTATCGCTTCAAACGATTTGACGGCGGATCGGGATTTGGAATATAAGGTACCCCAAAAAAATATTTTTCAGAAGATTGGTAGATTTTTTGAAAATTTGTTTGATTAGGATATAAAAAGGAGGACGAGGAAGTGAGTGAAAAAAGACAAGTAAGGCTTCAGAAGGTATTAGCCGACTGCGGAATTGCTTCGAGAAGAAAATCAGAGGAACTCATTAAAAATGGTGCGATAAAAGTAAATGGACTCATTGCAAAAATAGGGGATAAGGTAGACCCTATTAAGGATAAAATTACAGTACACGGCAAAAAGATTATATCGGGTGGTAAAAATTATTATATTATGGTTTATAAACCGCGTGGATACATAACCACGATGAGTGATGAGTTGGATCGCAAATGTGTCGCGGAACTAGTAAAGGACATTCCGGCTAGACTATACCCTGTAGGTAGGCTTGACCGGGAATCGGAAGGACTTCTCTTGATGACGAATGACGGAGAGTTTGCCAACCAGCTGATGCATCCGTCAAGGCATGTTCCAAAAACATATCGGGTCACTGTCAGACCCTCGATAACGGAAGAGCAGTTGACTGCTTTTAATGTTGGAATTGAAATTGAAGGTAAAAGGACCGCGCCTGCGGATATTTTTGTGATCTCACGTCAGCAAGGGAGAGTTGTTCTTCAGATCGTGTTGTATGAAGGAAGAAACAGGCAGATCAGAAAGATGTGTGAACAACTTGGGCTGGAGGTCGCAAGGTTAAAAAGAACAGCAGTAGGATCGATTAAGCTCGGGATGCTTCAGCCGGGAAAATACAGAGAACTAACGCATGAGGAAGTCAAAAAGTTAATGGCGCAGTCGAAAAGTTCTAAGAATAAGGAATAGAAAAGGGGAAACGCTATGCTTACAATCTTTCCAATTCAGGAAAAGACGATTCTCGCCCCTATTTTAGTTAATTATACTTGTGTCGGGCATGAACAGGCAGTATTAGAAGCGAGAGAAAGGGAAAAACAGCTGGGATATTTGGTGTTGGATGTGTTGCAATATGATATTGTGATTTTGGATCTTATCATTGAAAAAAGTAATAATAGAGATCAATTGAAGGAAGAGAACCAACAATTAATCGATTCCATGATAAAAGCTGCAATATCATATGGTGTGAACCGAAATATTTTCAGAGTACAGTCAAAGCAGAGAACAATTTTGCCTCTTTTGCAACAATTTGGATTTGAGTATACAGGAGACCGATGTGTTCTTGATGTTACAAAAATAATCAAAAAATGCAAAAATTGTAAAAATTAGGGAAAATTATTGTCATAACATAGAAATTGTTATATAATTCAATGTAGTTTTGCTAAAAAATGATCGCATGGTAGGAGGAATAGCATGGAGATAGAGAGCAAGCTTCAGAAAATGAAACAAAAAAACCAGGAATCCGCCAAGACGAAAGCATATAAGCGGTTAAAGCTTTTATTTGATGAAGGAACGTTTGTCGAGCTGGACACTTTTGTAAAATCTTTCGGACAGTATGCCGAGGTTTTATCAGGGTTTGGGTCAGTTGACGGATGTCCTGTTTATGCATTTTCCCAGAATATTGACAAGGAAGATGGAGTAGTCACAAGCGCACACCTGAAAAAAATTCAAAAGGTCTATGAATTGGCTGCAAAAACAGGAAGCCCGGTTGTCGGAATCTACGATTCTGTTGGTGCAAAGCTAACAGAAGGCAACGAGATGCTCGCCGCTTACGGAGATTTGCTGCGCGCTTGCAACAATTTGTCGGGTGTTGTTCCGCAGATTTCGATTGTTTTGGGACCTTGCCTTGGAACGAGTGCGATGTTGGCAGTTTCAGCAGATCTTCTCATTATGGAACAGAATGCAAAGCTCTCAATCGCAACGGATGGAGAATATGCCTCTTCGGATGAGGCAGAGAGCGAAGGCATCAGCCATATTACAGCAAAAGATGAAAAAGATGCTGTTGAATGTGTTAGAAATTTAATCACAATGCTTCCTTCGAATAATTTATCGGAAGCACCGATTTTTGGTTGTGATGATAGTGCTTACCCAATAACACTGCGCGAATTGTCCCAAACGCTTTTTGATACCGAAAAAAAAGATGCAGCGCGTTTCATTATCGATTCTCTTTGTGACAAGGGGAGTTTTGTTGAACTGCAGGAGAAGGTCGGACAAGCGATGATTGTTGGTTTTGGACGATTGTTTGGCAATACAGTCGGAATGATTGTCTCAAACCATGATGTAAATAATGGCGTTGTTGATGCAGATACTTGCATGAAATCTGCAAGAATAGTTCGTTTTTGTGATGCGTTTTCAATTCCGGTGGTTACATTGGTAAACTCCAGCGGATTTGCATCCTTAAAGGAAGCCTCGAAACTATCGAACGCTTATTCAGAAGCTACAACTGCTAAGGTGACCGTTATCATCGGCGAAGCATACGGTCCACTCTATATCGCAGTTGCGGGAAAAGGAGCTAATGCGGATATTACGTTTGCATGGCCGGGTGCGGTAATTTCTCCTCTGGCGCCTGAGACAGCGGCACAGATTTTGCTTGCTGATAAAATGAAAAAGGCAAAAGACCCGATTGCTGATAGGCAAAAGATTGTAGAAGATTATAAAAATACGCAGGCGTCTGCATTAGCAGCGGCAGAGGATGGTTTTGTTGAGGATGTGATTGATCCTGACGATA
>CAKSKO010000002.1 GCA_934465125.1 uncultured Eubacteriales bacterium | reverse complement strand
CCCTTCTTCGGTGATATGGTAATATTTCCGAAGTCTTCCTCCGTGTTCCGCAGCGCGAACCGTCAACATATCGGCCGTTTCCAAGCGTTTAAGACTGGTATATAGGGTCGATTCGGAAAGCTCAAGATACGGCTTCATGTCCTTTATTATTTTATAGCCGTAAGAATCTTCATTCTTGATAGCCGCTAACACGCAAACATCCAAGAGTCCTCGCTTCAACTGAACATCCATAGCATATCTCCTTTTGCATAATACATCGTACCGACAAGTATAGGCTTTGTCAACAGCTTTTTCGAAAATTTCAGAAAACAAGAACGACAGTGAGGATCAAAACTCTCTTCCGCACAATTTCATCTGCTGTGCGGTTTGTCATATTTTTTGATATTTTCTTCTTTCTCTTGAAAACCTATCGTTCGGTAGTTATAATGATAGTGACACTACTGCCGATAGGAGGACAGCAGAATCATGGAAAAGGGCAATACGAAACAAGAGATTTTGGATACAGCACTGGATTTGTTTTCTACGCAAGGGTTTGAAGCTACCTCTATCTCTCAAATCGCAGATGCGGTCGGCATCCGTAAGGCATCCATGTATAGTCATTTCGCAAGCAAGAAGGAAATTCTGGATGCACTTATGCAGCAAGTTCTGGAACAATACGAAAAGCACTCTATTTTTGCGCAGGCAAACTGGGATGACCCTGTCTACACAAAAGATAAGCAAAACATGACGCCGGATATCTCCGTGCAGATGCTTCGAGGACAGGTATGCTATATTCTCCACGACCCGCAAATTAGCCGCGCACGGAAACTTCTGACCATCGAACAGTTTCAAAACCCGCAGATGGCGAAACTGCAAACCAAACAGAACTACACAGATGTACTGAACTACTGCACCGGGCTTGTGCGTTTTCTCATTCATCAGGACAAACTGAGGGACGGCGATCCTGAAATCATGGCGGCACAGCTTTGTTTCCCTATCTCCGTCTGGATCAATCTCTGTGACCGGGAACCGGAGCGTGAGAACGAAGCAATGCTACTCATTGAGCGGCACATCCGACAGTTTTTCAAGCTGTATCAGCGCGAAAGCAACGATTGAGGAAGATATAATTATGATTTTTGACTTTAAGAAGGAATACAAAGAATTCTACATGCCAAAAAAACAAGACGGAGATCGTGACGGTTCCGGCGGCAAACTATATTGCCGTGCGCGGAGCAGGCGATCCCAACGATGCAAGCGGCGCTTATCAGCAGACTATAAGCGTTCTGTATGCCGTTGCCTACACGCTGAAAATAAGCTATAAAACCGATCACAGGATTGAGGGCTTTTTTGATATACGTTGTGCCGCCACTTGAGGACTTCTGGTGGCAGGACGGCGTGGATGGCATTGACTACTTGGATAAATCCGCCTTCCGCTGGATCTCCGTGATTCGCCTGCCCGATTTCATCGCAAAAAAGCAGCTTTTGACTGGGCGGTGAAAACGGCATCAAAAAAGAAGAAATTGGACTGCACAAAAGCGGAGTTTTTGACCGTTGATGAGGGATTGTGCGTCCAGATCATGCATATTGACCCCTTTGACAATGAACCCACCACTGTGACGCTGATTGGATGCTTACCTGAAGAAAAACGGGTATGAAAATGATTTTGACGGCGACAGACTGCACCACGAGATTACCTGTCCGATGCACGGAAGATCGCGCCGGAAAAATAGAAAACCGTGATTCGCCACCCGATCCGAAAGGTGCGAGAGGAATGAATTTTGCAAAAGAAAATATCATTGCCGGATTGACGTCAAAAAACGATAAATACACCTGCGCCTTTGCCGACCGAATCATTGCAGAAAACCGGGAGTTCGATGAATGGTACGATTACTTCGAGGCATTTGCTTCGCTGCTCGACCATCCAAAGTCTCTGATTCGGAATCGGGCGCTGCACATTTTGGCCGCCAATGCGCAGTGGGATAAAGAAAATCTGTTTGACGCCGTTCTTCCTGCCTATCTGTCTCATATTACGGACGAAAATCTCATCACGGCAAGACAGTGTATTCAATCACTGGCGGAGATTGGCGCAGCAAAGCCGCAGTATATCCCGAAGATTCTGTCGGCCCTGCAAAACGTGGATCTGACAACGTATCGAGACAGTATGCGTCCACTGATTGAAAAGGACACCGCGGAAACGACAGCTGCTCTGCAGAGCAGTCGCCATGCGATGAAAGGAGCGTATATGTCATGAGCAAGTACAAAGCGCTTTGGACTTACATCCAGAAAACCGGAAAGCCCCAGATGTGCTTAACTTTTGAGGAGGTCGTCCAAATTGCAGGTGTACCGCTGGGGCATTCCTTTCTGAGCTATAAGAACGAATTCTCCGACTATGGCTATGAGGTCAAAAAATCTCCTTGAAGGCGCAGACAGTGCTTTTTATCAAGAAAGAAGGATGACAATTTATGAACTACATCCGAATCACCAAAGAAAATATCGATAAGGAACATGTCTGCTGTGCCATGTCTGGCAAGCAGAGCCTTGCAAAAAAAGAGTGGCTCAAGCAGCGGTTTGACGAAGGACTTGTCTTTTACCGCAGTGAGGAACGGGGCAAGTGCTTTATCGAGTACATTCCGGCAGAAAACGCATGGGTGCCCATTGAGGCGGAGGGCTTTCTCTATATCAATTGCCTGTGGGTTTCCGGCTCCATGAAAGGACACGGATACTCCAATGACCTACTGGAGGAATGTATCCGGGACACCAAGGTACAGGGCAAGAAAGGCATTTGCATCTTATGCGCTGAGGGGCGCAAACGGGAATTTCTCGCTGACCCAAAGTTCCTGACCTACAAGGGCTTCCGGGTTGCGGACATATCCGACTGTGGGATCAATCTTATGTATCTGCCCCTTGATTCGAGCGCACAACCGCCGAAGTTCAAGGATCGTGCCAAACACCCCCAAGTGGCCGAGGGTGGCTTTGTCCTTTACTATACCGACCAGTGCCCCTACACCTATTATTGGGTGCCAAGGGTGCAGGAGGTTGCTAAGGAACACGACATCCCGTTCAAATCCATTCACATTACCGATAAAGAATCCGCCCAAAATGTGCCCGCGCCGGTCGCCACCTACGCCCTGTTCCGGGATGGGAAATTTCTGACGCAAAGCATTCAATCGGATAAAAAGTTTTTAGCGCTTGCGGGTGTCCAGGATTGAGCGGATGAGCACCAGAACGGAAAAATGGAGGACGGCTCGTATTCTATGGAGTTTGGCGGGGATTACAGCTTTGATGATTTCCTTGACAAAGGCGGCGCGAAAAGTGACGGTGAAGTTGCCGATTACATCGCCATTGCTGTCTCACGGTTTATACAAGGCGAACAATAATATGCAGACAGGCAGTTTCGGCTGCTCCACCATCTATACACAGGGCGAGAACGGCACCTACTTCTTTGGTCGCAATTATGATTGGTCTGAATGTCAGACCATGATCGTACATACAAAGCCGAATAACGGCTATGAATCAATTTCCACCTGCTGCTTGGACTTTCTGGGCTTTGGTGAGAATTACTTCCCAGACGGCTCCATGGTGGAGTGGATGCAGAGCATTGCCGCAATCTATGTGCCGCTGGACGGCATGAATTCCGAGGGACTTATGGTAGCTAATCTGACTGCTGGTGACAAAGAAGAAACACATCAGCAGACCGGCAAGATGAATCTGACCACAACAACGGGGATCCGCCTGCTGCTGGACAAAGCGGCAAATGTAAATGAGGCGGTCGCGCTCCTGAAAATGTATGATATGCATTCCTCCATCGGCATTTCGCACCATCTGTCGATTTTAGACACCGCCGACAAAAGCGTGGTCGTGGAATATGTGAACGGTGAGATGCTGGTGACGGAAACAAAAATCGTCACGAACCACTACCTTGCCGACTGCGAAAAGCGGGGTGTCGGTTCGGAACAGTCTCACCATCGCTATGACCCCCTTACCGCCCATAATGGATCAGCTGATGAGTCGGAAGTCCGCAACCTGCTGGAAAGTGTGGCACAGAAAAACTATCCCCAAACGGATGACGGCTATGAAAAAACCATGTGGAGTATCATCTACTGCCCGGAAGGGCGCTGTGCGGATTTCTATTTTAAAGAAAACTACGAACTGATCCTATTGGAAAAAGGCAACTTTCTGAAACGATGAAAACAAGTAAGCTTCTGAATCCAATTTCCATGCTTGCCGTCGGATTTTTTCTCGGTACTGCGGCAAGGTTGTTTGACATTCACTGTCCGAATCTGAGAGAAATATTTTCACAAATGTCGGTTTGGATTTTGGTAGGAACGCTGATTGCCGTTTACAGCCCCACAAAGAAAGCCGCTATGGGTAATATTTTTCCGTTTTGCATAGGAATGCTGCTAACAACTTTGGGGAACACGCCCCTCTGTTTTGTCATCCATGCAAAGTAAGCGAAAGAAAGGCGAACACTGTCCATCCGATGATAAACGACCAACCGTAGCCCCCATGGGTGAGCATAGCCGTGGCATAATATGTTGGTGCGGGAATTGTGCTTCTTTCCGTTCTATCCAGCACTTTGCTATTTGACCGCCTGAGGATCTACGATTTTATCATCGACGCTCTACTGGTGTATTTCATCTTTTTCAAGAGAATTAAGCGGTGGGAACCGTAAACACATAGCACGGGAGGAATCATGATGAAAGAATTATTCGATTTTATCAGCGCCGCTGCCCCATGGGTAATTATGGGCATTGCACTGGCGATTTTCTTTGGCCGCGGTTCCGCCAAGAAAAAGAAACGCAACGGTCAGAACAAGAAGCATAGCGGTGATTACAGCGCAGAGGGAATGAGCTTGGGTATGTGCTTCGGCGTTGCTATTGGAACGGCACTGGACAATATCAGCATGGGCCTCTCCCTCGGAATGCTGCTCGGCATGGCCATTGGCTCGTGCATTCAGAAAGATGAGGAGGATCCAGACGAATGAAAGCAAAATGGGCAGTCAGGCTTTTGATCGGCGCTCTGCTCCTTGCAGCGTATGAGCTGTTTCTGGACGGCTCGGGCGTTGGAGCGAAGGAACGGTGAAGTAAGTTAAAGGAGCGGGCAGGAAAATGAGCAAAAAGCAAAAATAACAGTCATACTTGTATTCCTTCTCGTGCTTGGAGTCACCGTATTTCTTGTCATTGCCAATCAGCCCGGCTTCACCGGAAATCGCGTGGCAAACCCAGACTCCTACACGCTGGATATTGAGCGGATGCACGGAACTGACCGGCATACCATGGAATTGAACGCAGGTGATGTGCTGCAAATTCAATTTGAAACCGAAAAAGGTACACTGCACATGGAGATTATAGCGCCGGACGGGACACTGCTCTATACTGGAAACGGTCAAGATGCAACCGAATTTACCGTGAATGTTCCCCAGATCGGCGCTTACTCCATAGTCGTGGAAGCACGGCACGCGAAAGGAATCATTCAGATTCAACGAGAGGAGAAACAACAGTGAAAACACTTCAAACCATTCAAAAAACATTCGGCGTCTTTAAGGTCCTTGCAAAAGTCGCGGAAACGCTCTGCATCATCGGTGCGGCGGTGTTCGGCGTTGTTGCCTTATGTGCCGCGACACAGTATAACGGTGGTCATGTTTTCAGCCTTATGGGCGAGCCGCTGAAACTCTTTGCCGACGGAACGAATCTTCTGCAAAAACATGTGGAACTGCTGTCCACCACATTTATGCTGATCGCAGAAGCAATTCTTTTCGGGCTTTCTCACAGCTATTTGAAATCTGAACTAGCGGACGGCACCCCCTTTACCGAGCAGGGCGCCGAGCGGCTGAGAAAGTTGGGTATCCGTTTTATTTGGATCCCCATTGTCGCAATCGCCGTTTCGGAAGCGGTTGCTGCCTGGCAGGGTGTAAAAAGCATCGGAGAGATTGGCAATTTGGGAAGCGCGATGACGGGGATTGTCCTGATTCTTGTCTCTCTGATTTTCCGCTACGGCGCGGAGCTGGAACGAAGAAATCAAAAACGGGCCGCGGAACTCAAACAAAATGATTTGGAGGAACAATGAATACAGACTATGAGCACAAACCTAAAATGACCTTTATCGGTTTTTCCACCACGATTCGCCCCGATGAAGGATATGTCAAATGCCCAGAATTTTGGAACAAGGAATATGCCCGACTTTGGCAGACGATGAAGCCAAAGACGGCGATAGAGAAGTCCATCCTTGAAAACGGAATCGGTATGTTTGCCATCTGCGAGGACAAAAACGGCTCGTTTAACTATTGGATTGCAGGGCTTTACCAGGGCGGCGAGGTGCCGGAGGGCATGAAGCTTTACACCTTCCCTGAAAGCGATTGGGCAGTATTCTCCGCCAAAGGTTCTCTTCTTAGCTTCCTGCAAAACCTGAACACCTATGTTTGGAACGAGTGGTATCCGAGTGAGGGCAAGCAGTATATGGGGAACGGAAACGCTATGCTGGAGGTCTATTCCACAGGCGATATCCAAAGCTCCGATTACGAATACGGCATCTGGGTGCCGGTGGTTAAAAGATAAAAGAGGAAAAGTATTATGAACTGTACGATCAAACAGTGGCGGCGCACTGACGCAAAGGATTTAGCGTCTGCGCTGTCCAATCAGAATATTCTTAAAAATCTCCGCGACGGATTGCCGTACCCTTATACGGAAAAGGACGCGGAGGATTATATCAATGCAATGCTTGCCGCCGATAAGAATGACACTTTCGCATATGCCGTTTGCGTGGATGATCGTTCGGTCGGCAGTATCGGTGCGTTCCGTCAGGGCAATATCCATTGCCGCACAGCGGAGCTTGGCTATTACCTTGCGGAAGAATACTGGGGACAAGGCATTATGACCGATGCCGTCCGGCAGCTTTGTAAAAAGCTGTTTGCCGAAACCGATCTTCTGCGAATATACGCCGAGCCGTTTGCCTACAACATCGGCTCCCGCCGGGTGCTGGAAAAGGCAGGTTTTCAGCTTGAAGGGATTCTCAAAAGTAACGCTTTCAAAAATGGGCAGGTGCTGGACATGGCAATGTATGCGCTGACCAAAGACTGATGTACGAATAAAGCAATGCGCACCGAAAGGTGTATTAGAGCCGGTAGGTAGCCCGGCCGTCCTGTTATAGACAGGGTAAGTAACCTGCCCCTTCGGGTTGTCCATTCTTTGTAAAGCAACATTTTGGAGGGTGTGTTATGAGTAAAACAAAACTGACGGTATATTTTGAGGAACCGTTTTGGGTGGGCGTATTTGAACGTATCGAAAACGGGAATTTATCCGTGGCGAAGGTCACATTTGGCGCAGAGCCGAAGGATTACGAGGTGCTGGAATATATTCAGAAATACTATGTCAGTCTAAAATTCAGTCCTGCCGTTTATGCAGTCGTAAAGGAACGAAAGGTAAATCCAAAACGAAGGAAGCGCGAAGTCCAAAAGCAGATGCAGGCGGTAGGCATTGGCACAAAATCGCAGCAGGCACTAAAATTACAGCAGGAGCAGAATAAGCAGGAACGCAAAGTTAAAAGCCGCGAGAAAAAAGAAGCGGAAGAACTCAGAAGATTTGAACAGAAACAGCAAAAGAAAAAGGAAAAGCATAAGGGGCATTAAAACTTCTGAGGCATTAGCTCGAATCGGAAATTGCAGAGAGAGGCTTGAACAATATGGAGCTATCGATGATGAAGCAAGAAGAACTGTACCGATACATACAGGAAAAGCAGCAGAACATCTGCCAGATCAATGTTCTGCGGAGGGGAGGGAAAATTTATTCTGCCGAGTGGAATGGATACTGCAAGACAGACTGCACGCATATCATGTCTGCCACGAAAAGCATCATGGCACTTCTGATCGGTATTGCTATCGACCACGGCATAATCGGCAGCGTGGAGGATAAGACGCTCTCCTATTTCCCGGATTATCCCGTTAAGCGTGGAGAAAAGACGATTTATGATGTGACCATCCGGCACTTGCTGACCATGCGCGCGCCCTACAAGGGAAAGGGCGATCCGTGGACAAAGGTCTGCACAAGCGCGGACTGGACAGCCGCATCCTTGGATTTCTTAGGAGGAAAGAAAGGCATCACAGGCGAATTCGCCTATCGGACGGTCTGTTTGCATATCCTCTCAGGCATACTCTACCGTGCCACCGGCATGAAAACCGTAGATTTCGCCAACGAGTATCTGTTCCACCCTTTGGGGATTGCAGAGCATGAGAACTATTATGCGAAAACAGCCGAAGAACATAAGCACTTTACCGTTAATAAGCACCCCAAGAAAAACATATGGTTTGCCGATCCGCAGGGGCTTGGCACGCCCGGCTATGGTCTGTGCATGAGCGCTGCTGATATGACGAAAATCGGACAGCTTTGCCTGCAAAATGGCAAGTGGGACGAACAGCAGATCGTCTCTCAAAAATGGATAAACGAAATGCTCGTTCCGAAAGCAGTAGAAGGTACTGCGTTCCGCGGTATGTCTTATGGGTATCTTTGGTGGATCGTTCATCCGGAGAAAAACACTTACGCCGCCCTCGGAAACAGCGGAAATGTGATCTATGTTGATCCAAACAGGGAAATCGTTGTCGCGGTATCATCTTATTTTAAGCCAACGGTGTTTGACAGAATAGACTTTATTGAGGATGTTCTGCTGCCGACGCTGGTGGGCAGCGACCGAAACGCCTGACTGACAGCTTCCCACTTGTTGAGATGCTGCGAAATCATTATTTGTGGAGAAGAAAAATGATTACCCCAAAATTGGAAACCGAAAGACTGGTTTTAAGAGAAATCCACACAGAGGATGCGAAGACCATTTTCAACTGCTGGATGCGGGATGAAAGCGTATCAAGATATATGTGCTGGCAGGCAAGTGATGACTTTCAGGAAACTCAGAAATTTGTAACGTATGAACTCGCAAATTTGGAAAACGATAAGTGGAACAGGTGGATCGTGCTGTTGAAAAGTACAAGTGAAATCATCGGAACCTGTTTGCTTTACTTTAACGAAGAAGAAAGTCATTGGGACATTTCATATAATCTCGTCAAGAAATATCAAGGGAACGGATACGCAACAGAAGCCATGAGAGCTGTATTGAAATATGCAGCCCAAGAAATGAATGTGCGGGAAATCGCCACGTCCTATGCGTTGGAAAACAGGAAATCTGCGAATGTTCTCCGAAAATTGGGCTTTCTAGGAACGAAAGAAGTCCCCTATGCATGCAATATCGGAATATATTGTGTGTACAAGGCAAAGTAAGTCACCACTATTCGTATATAGGCACAGGGCTGATAGATTTTTTCTTGACTCTCACGCAAGGTCATAGTGTAAGATGAAGAAAACGAGAGAGGAAACAAAAAATGAAAGTGACACCTATTCGCTTAGACGGTATTTACAAAAAAATCATGGAAGCGCCGTCTGAAAAGAAAAACGATATTTACCGTTATGAACTGATGACGCCCTTTGAAAAAAGTGGGCGTGTTACAGTGTCTCGATAAAAGCTGCCACAGCGGGCGGGTATGATGTGATTATAGCAAGCGGTATTCTGGGTCACATCGCGCCTATGCAGGTAGCCGAGAGTCAGCAGGCAAACATTCAGGCATTGTTATTAGAAAAACTCTGGCAGGATTGTACCAAGTCCATAGAAAACCCCTTGAACTGTTTTACAACCAGCGGGATCGACCTGCCTGTCAAAGAATATCTCTACACCGTTTTGCTGGCCAATGCCAAAAGCCCCTATACAAAGATAAATGAGGGGTATTGCGGTGACGGAGGCATACCCAGATACATTTTTTCCTGGTTGATTCCCAATGCTTACACTTTGGAGCGCTTGCCTGTTGCACTCGCCCACGAGGTCAATCACAATGTGCGTTTCCGGTTTATCAAGTGGAAGAACGATATTAAGCTTAGTGAAATGATGGTCAGCGAGGGACTTGCTGAAAACTTTGCAACGCACCTATATGGCGAGGAAAAAGCCGAGCCGTGGGTCACCAAAACTGATACGCAGACCTTGAACGAATATAGCAAACCCATTATTTTCGATGGTTTAGATGTACAAGGCCTGGAAAATCTGAACGCCTATTTGTATGGGGATGAAATGGCGGCATTACAAGGCTATCCCTCAGTTGGACTACCCTACTGTGCAGGTTACGCCTGTGGGTATCATTTGATGAAGCACTATCTGAAAAATACGGAAAAAAGCATTGAAGAAGCAACCCTATTAGATTTTGGAAGCGGCAAAAGATTTCTGGAAGGAATGAACGCCCTATGACGATGCGGAGTTTGATTACATATGGCAGCCAATACGGCTCAACAAGACAGTATGCTGAAAGTTTTGCGTCGCTGAGCGGCTTTCCCATTCTGCCATACAGTGAAGTGAAAGCGGTTTCGGATTACGATCGTATCATCCATTTCGGCGCTCTTTATGCCGGAGGCGTTTTGAGCTTGAAGCGCATTGTATCTCTGCTCTCCGGGCAAACAAATCTCATTATTGTAACAATCGGGCTTGCGGATGTGCAGGATGCGGAAAATATCAATAATATCAGAAGATCGATCCGGTCGCAGGTGTCAGCAGATGTTTTATCGGGAAAAAGCAGAATTTGCGCAAGTGACATCCCGCTTTTCGAGTAATATAATCTTCTTGTCTTACAGGACAAGCAGGTACAATCAAGTCACTTGTTGGGAAAGGAGTTATGTGATTGGAACAGATTGTACCGAAATACTCTATCGGAAAGCGGACATACTCTGTCGATGAGATACTCTCCATACTGAATATCGGGCGCAGAAAAGCATATGAACTGTGCAATTAGGGAGAGTCCAAAATCGTCCGTATGGGCAGAACCATAAGAATTTCAAAACTCTCTTTCGATGAGTGGCTTGACAATATCACTGATAACGGAGGTATTTGATATGGCTTCAATCGTAAAGAGAGGTAAAACATATTCTGTCGTTTATTATGAGGGCGAGGGTTCAAATCGTCATCAGGTTTGGGAATCGGGGCTGAGCTATTCGGCAGCCAAATCCCGCAAAGCAACGATTGAATATGAAAAAGAACAGAACACCCATGTAGATCACAATGATATTACCGTAAGCGAGTTCTTGTATGAGTTCATCGAGAAATACGGTGAGAAAAAATGGGTGGCATCAACCTATGACGGAAATGTCGGCTTGCTTGAAAATTATGTTCATCCCTATTGGGGTGATAAAAAACTTCGCAGCATCCGCACCAAGACCGTCGATGACTTTTATCATTTTCTGCTACACTAGGCCAAGCCTACAACCAATATGGGACAACCCAATCGGGATCATATCAGCCCATCGACCATTCACGACATCCACAAAGTTCCGCGGTGTGCTTTCAATCAGGCGAAAAAATGGGAGTACATTGCGAAAAATCCGTTCTTGGATGCAACACTGCCGGAGTACAAGGAGGCCAAACGCGATGCCTTGACTCCTGAACAACTGCAAAGAGTATTGGACTTTACCAACCGCACCGACATCTACGACTTATATGTGGTGCACTGTGCGATTCAGTTGGCGTTTGCGTGTTGTATGCACGGCGGCGAGGTTGGCGGAACGCAGTGGGAACGCTTTAGTCGGAGTGATCAGGTGCTATACATCGACCGTGTGATTGACCGTGTTGACAAGAAACTGATTGAAAAACTGCCCAAGATGGACATTCTTTTCAGGTTTCCGAATCTCTATCCGGGTACACGGACGGTGATCGTCTTAAAGCAACCGAAAACGGAGGGCAGTATTCGTACCGTCTATATTCCCGAAACCGTTGCAAAGAAGCTCGAAAAGCTCAGAGAAATGCAAATGAAGCTGAAGCTAGAACTTAGCGACGACGGTTATATGGATTATGGTCTGATTATCTGCCAAGCCAACGGCCGACCGATTATGACTGAGCATCTGAACAAACGGTTCAAGGAAGTCCTTATTGGTCTGAACGACCCGACAATCAATGTCGATAATGTAGTATTTCACAGTTTGCGGCATACAAGTACAGGCGTAAAACTTCGGCTCTCCAAGGGCGATCTAAAAGCGGTACAGGGTGATGGCGGATGGAACTCTCCCGATATGGTGACTAAGCGCTATGCACACATCCTCGATGAAGATCGCCGTCGCCTTGCTGATGAGATGGAGCAATCCTTTTACAAAGGCAAGGCAGAAGAAACGACCGTTGCTGCCGCACCCGCTCTTGATGCGGAAGCTCTTGCGAGCCTGCTTGCCAGCAATCCCGAACTACTCAAAAAGGCTTTGGAGTCTGTCCAGCTTGCTAATAACACCTGATTTTATTAGCAGAGATCAAATTAGCAAAACGCACCGTATTAGCAAACGGGCTGAAAACCGAATGAAAATACCGCCAGCAATGCGGTGCGTATTAGCAAAATGCCAGCCGTGGAAATACGGAAAAGGTGATTGGTCTTGAACACGAAATACAAAGCCTGCGATTAGCAATTAGCAAGCAGCCAAACACAGCAGAAAATAAGGAAAGCCGAAAACCCTTGAAAACAAAGGCTTTCGGCGCTGTTTGTGGCGCGCCAGAAGGAACTCGAATCCCCGACCTTCCGCTTAGGAGGCGGACGCTCTATCCAACTGAGCTACTGGCGCATATTTAATTTTAGGGGCGACCGCCCCTCTATTGGGGAACGCTCTTGGTTCTCTTAGGAGGCGGTCGCTCTCCCCTGCTAAGCTATAGGCACGTCACCAATCCTTTTGTATTTTACAATCTTATTTAATCCTTGTCAAATATTACAAACACAAAAGTCTACGCTCTAATGGATTATCTTTGGTTTCTTATATTGTCCAAACATAAAATAACTAAGCAAGTAAGCAGAGAATTTAGTCGCTTCTTTTTCCACTTTTGTTGTAGATACATTCGAAAAATTGATCAAAGAAATGGGATTCACTCCATTATGCAATAAAATACGTTCTAATTTATATGCACAAACAAAAAACTTTTTGCTTTTTAGAGTATTGAATTCATGATGATAATATGGCTGTTTCATACTCTTATAAAAAACCATTCATTGTTTTTGGCAAATCTAAACTAACTATGTTAATATTCACTTTTTTACAACGCTGAAAAGGATGTCGCGTCTGATAGTGTTTCGTTATTCTGTCAATAATCACATCTATTTTGCCCATATCTAATCCCATTGTATCGTCTATCATTTTTTTATATTTCTTTATTTGATGAAACAATGACTGCCGCTGCTACTCGAATTGCAGCTACAATCTTATCTCTGTCTTCCTCGCTAATAGGTTGTCCCCCAGACATTAAACCCTCCTGCTCTTTCAAAAGACGAGTGAATTCATCAATCATATCGTCAACTTCTCTCTCTCTTCTCGTATCTTCTCTAACCAACCCAAGTAAATTATCAGTACTGGTATTCAAGACATAGCAGATCTTCGAAAGCATTGTATTGTCCGGTTCTCGCCTCCCTTGTTCATACATCCCAACGGTAGACGCGGATATCCCAAGTCTGTCAGCAAGTTGCGCCTGCGTAAAACCAAGATTTTTCCTTAGTGATTTTAATTTTTTTCCAAATACATTTATACACATATTAACACCCATTTTCCCCATGCAAAACAAAAAAACAATCGTTACACCCGTTGTCCCGCACGGAAAACAACAGGATATTTTGCTAATATGCTTCATCGGTTAACATTATAACATACACATTACGTGTATGCAAGTGTTTTTTTTATTTTCTTTTCATGCTGTCCAAAAAATGTCTCACCATGCATTATTTTGTATAAATAGCTTGGAAAAAAGGTTGACTGCCCCTTTTTCTCGTGCTAGTATTTTTGGGGAATGGTAATAATATCATATTCAATTGGATTTTTATATTATCCATAATTTTATTAAAAATAGCATTTACTACACAATACGTGTGAAAAGGAGAGTTTATGAATTACAAACAATGGTCAGAACAATACTTTTTACAAGCATCAGAACTAAATCATTATCTAAAAAAATTAAAGCGTCAGTTAACTAACAAAAGTGCTTCTGACGCAAAAGATTTAAACTACAGGATCTCTCTTATTTACCCGATGTACCTAGAAATGAAACACACAGGAAAATACCTAAAGTCCTGTGAAAGGAGAGATCATCATGTCTAACCGCCCCCTTTCACTAGACAATTTTACGGAATCGATTGCCGGACTCTCGAGTTATCAAAAACTATACTCTGAAAATGATAAAGAGTACCAAAAAATGCTAAAAGTTCTTGTCAAAGCAATCGATGGAGAATTAACAGAAAGGCAAAAGGAGTGTGTGATTCGATATTATGGACAAAAAATGAAAATTGCAGATATCGCAAAGGAATTGAATATCTATCCGTCAACCGTATCACGACATCTGAGTAAATCACGTCATCGACTGCAAACAGTGATAGGATATTACTTTCCCAGGTTATCATCAAAACAATAAAAGGCACCTGATTTCAACTTGTATGAAATCAGGCGCCTTTTTACTGCATAGTTACAAAACTGTATTATCGAAATAACTCTGTTGATAAATATCTCTCACCCGTATCAGGAAACATCACAATAATCCGTTTTTTCGCGTTCTGGGAGCGTTTTGCAACTATCCCCGCAGCATGCAGTGCCGCACCCGAAGAAATACCAACAAGTAACCCCTCCGATTTTGCCACCTCTCGCACGGCTGTAAACGCGTCGTCATTGCTAACTGTGATGATTTCATCCGGCAAATCTCGATTATAAATATCGGGTATAAACCCTGCCCCGATTCCCTGTATTTTATGTGGTCCAGGCACGCCACCTGAAAGAACTGGTGAATCCTTTGGCTCTACCGCTATTACCTGGACATTTGGATTCTTTTCTTTTAATACAGCCCCAACACCTGATAAGGTACCTCCTGTTCCAACTCCTGCGATAAAAATATCAATCTTTCCATTGGTATCGTTTAAAATTTCCTTTGCTGTCGTCTCCCTATGCGCTTGCGGATTGGCAGGATTCTCAAATTGCTGTGGTATAAAAGCGTTTGGTATCTCTTTCTGTAAAGATATTGCTTTTGCAATCGCCCCTTTCATCCCTTCTTTGCCAGGAGTCAGTACCAGCTCGGCGCCAAGAGCTTTTAAAATCATCCTGCGTTCCATACTCATAGTGTCCGGCATCGTTAAAATAACATGGTATCCGCGTGCCGCACCAACAAAAGCTAAACCTACTCCAGTATTTCCGCTCGTTGGCTCTATAATAACCGATCCTTTTATAATTTTTCCTTCCTGCTCTGCGTCCTTTATCATAGCAAGCGCTACACGATCTTTTACACTTCCTGCCGGATTAAAATACTCAAGTTTTGCAACAATCTCTGCTGCAAAGCTTTTTTCTTTGCTATAATTCGTTAAACGAAGCAACGGTGTATTTCCAATCAGTTCTGTTAAATTCCCAGCTATTTTTTCCATATTAATTCCTCCATTTCCTACTTATATTATGTTACAAATAAGACTTTTATCTATGTGATAATTTTATTTATAAAAATATCACATAGATAAAAATGAGCAAACAATTGTTGTCTGCCCATCTTTTATTCTTATTTTATTTTTTTAGTTGGACAACTTCCTTCGCTGCAGCTACAATATCTTCTTTCCTCATACGATAGACTTCTTTTAAATAAGGCATTTTTCCAACCTGTCCAAATACATCGTTGATCCCAATTGCTCTGAGTGGAACAGGATATTCCTCCATCAATACTTCACACACTGCCGACTTAAGCCCTCCAATAACATTGTGGTTTTCTACTGTCAAGACCGCTCCTGTTTTTTTAGCAGAAGCAACCACCGCCTCACGGTCAATCGGTTTGATTGTATGAATGTTAATAATCTCTGCGCTGATTCCCTCTTTTTTCAGCAGCTCATTTGCTAACATTGTCTCTTGAACCATCAGACCAGAACAGAAAATTGCTAGATCGCTGCCTTCCTGAATCGTTGTCGCTTTCAACAGTTCAAACGAATCATTTTTGTCGAACACATCCGGGATCGCCTTTCTAAACATTCTAATATAAACCACACCGGGGTAATCAACAATTTGCGGCAGCACTTTTTTAAACTGTATGGTATCGACCGGTTCAAAAATAACAACGTCCGGAATGCTGCGAATCACTCCGATATCTTCTACACTCATATGTGTTCCACCATTAAATTCCGCGCTGATTCCAGGGTCAGACCCAATAATCTTGACATTTTGCTTTGCATAAGCCATTGAGATCGCAATCTGATCACAAATACGCCTTGTTGCAAACGGAGTAAACGTTGTGATAAACGGAACAAATCCGTAACTGCTCATCCCAGCAGCGACACTTGCCATATTCTGCTCCGCGATTCCAACATCAAACGCACGATCCGGATACTTTTTGCGCAGTTCTGCAACACCATTCGGTTTTGAAAGGTCAGCATCAATTACAACAATATTTTCATTTTCTGCCATAAGCCGATCAAGTTCAGCGGCTAAAACCTGACGCATCTCCATTATAGAATCCCTCCCAGCTCTAAAAGACCTTCTTCCATTTGTTCTTTGCTGATCGGCATACTGTGATTTCCGACCCCAGCAAACTCTGCAAAGGAGATTCCTTTTCCTTTTACTGTATTTAAAATAATCATCGACGGTTTATCAGCATTTTTTGCTTTTGTGATCGCTTGGTCAATTTGATCGCAGTCATTTCCATTCTCGGCCACCAAAACGTTCCACCCAAATGAACGCCATTTTTCGTCTAGCGGAGAAAGGCTGCAGATTTCGTCGATCGTTCCATCGATTTGCATTTTATTGTAGTCGGTAAATGCAATCACATTGTTTAGTTTATGATGCGCCGCAAACATAGCAGCTTCCCAGATTTGTCCTTCCTGAGATTCGCCGTCTCCGATAATTGTGTAGATGGTGGCGCCATCGTTTCTGATTTTAGACGCTTTGGCAATTCCCATCGCGCAGGAAAATCCTTGTCCTAAAGATCCTGTTGTCATGTCCACTCCAGGGGTGCGGTTCATGTCGCAATGGCTCGGGAGGTTTGTCCCAGGCTGATTTAATGTTAACAGCCAGCTTTCATCAAAATATCCTTTATCGCAGAGCATCGCATAAACGGCCGGGCCGCTATGCCCTTTTGATACGATCAACCGATCTCTGCCTTCCATTTTCGGATTTTTCGGGTCAATCTTCATATGTTTTTCATAAAGGACTACTAATAATTCTACGATCGAAAGAGAACCCCCGATATGTCCTACTCCCAAGGTTCCGATTGTCTTGAGGGTCGACTTTCTAATCTCAATACACTTCTTTTGTAAATCTGTCATAACTTCCTCCTTATCATAAAATTGCAAATAAAAATAACACAAACTGGCTGTTTATCAGTTCTATTTTAAATGATCCGGTCCAAAACTGAGTGGTAAAAGATCCTCAAGCTTATATGTTTGGTACTCATCTATACTCTTTCCTAAAATCACACAAAAACTCTCCGGATCACAAAATTCTCTCAAATACTGGCGGCAAACTCCACACGGTGGCGCAAACTCGCTCAAAACCTCTTGCTCTGTTTCCGGCCCTCCAACAATCGCAATCGCCTCAAATTCTGTATCTCCTTCTGATATCGCACGCAATAGCGCTGTTCGTTCCGCACAAGTCGAAACTGAATACGCCGCGCATTCGATATTACATCCTTGATAAATTTTCCCCTCTTTTGTTAAAAGCGCTGCACCAACCTGATAAGTAGAGTAAGGGGTATAAGCGCGTTTTCTGGCTTCTAGCGCCAATTCAACAAGCTTGCGTTCATCCATGAGTTAAGAAACCTCCTCGACTTGATTTCAAAAAGTAAATCTTTACAGTCATTTAAAACTATTATACAATAAAATTTACTATTTTGAAACAACAAATCCTGAAAAAAGTATATTTAGAAAAATCCAAATAATTGTTAAGTTTTTATGGGAGGGGACAGAAATGTATCACCTAAAACGACAAAAGAAACTAAAGATCTGATAGACGCAATAAATCTACAGATTGAAGTTTTTGTTATAGGGCAAGGATTTCATGATGAGTTTGATCAAATTGATCGAACTGCCATTCATTTTATTCTTTATAATGACAAAAAGGGCATTGCAACTGCAAGAGTTTATAGGATATCGGATACAAACTATGAAATTGGTAGAGTTTGCGTAGCAAAAAAGTTTCGTCAAAAAGGAGTTGGTAGACAATTATTAAAAGAAATCGAAAAACAAGTTTTAGAATGGGTCGGCAATGTGATAAAACTTAACCCACAGTTGCAGGCTGCAGATTTTTACAAGAAGCTGAGATATCATTCTATAGGATCCATCAAAGCATAACAGGAATGCCAGTATATTGAAATGAACAACTCGCTTTCAATCGCTGTATGCTAAATAAGACAGCTTCTCTTATCTATTTCCGTTTTTTTATTTTTCCATATCTAATTTGACTGTTTTTTCGAAATAAGCTTTCGTTGATACATTATTAGGTCTTAGAAATCGGTTGAGTCCATAAAGGCATTTGGGATCTTGATACAATTTATTCATTTTTGCTTCACATGTAAGTGTTGCTTTAAATCCTAATTCTTTTAAAATATCAACAGAAACATTACTGATAGCGCCAAACGGGTAGGTGAATGTAGTTGCTTCTATTCCTGTATTCTTTTTTATTGTTTTCTGCATTTTCATAACATCTTCAGAAAATAATTTTTTATACTCATCTAAACTTTCACCTTTTTTCTTTTTGGTTCCATTTCTGCCTTTTGTAGTATGCATATTATAAGAATGATTTTGCACCTCAACAAGACCTGATCCAATCATCTCATTGATATTGTCCCAGGAGGCGTGTGCATAGTTAGCATGTGTATCGACTGTTTCACTATAAGCATCGGCATATCTTCCTATCGGTGAAAAAACCATTTTGCTGTTATACTCTTTTAAAAGCGGAAAGGCATATAGATAATTATTGTAATAACCGTCGTCAAAGGTGATCATAATCGGTTTTTCCGGCAAAGGCTTCCCCTCATACGCAAAATCAATTAAATCCTTTATTACAATTGTTGTATACCCATTCTCTTTTAAATATTTTAAGTCATTCTCAAAAGTTTCCGGTGAAATCACATATTTCCCCTGGAGTTTTTTTTCTTTTATCACACCGTGATACATGATTATTGGCAGATCAATATATTCTCCGCTGCTCTCAGCCGACGCCGGGGATTGGACGCCAAAATACGAGGGAACTGCAAAGCAAATTGAAAAAACCAGAATCGCAATAATTGCCAAGATAACTTTCTTAGGGAATCGTATACTAATATACATACTTCTTTCCTTCTATCTTATCATATTTATCTCTATTTATTTATATCATCACACTCATATAAATTATCACTCTTTTAAAAAAACTCTTTACAAATTTTTATCGTTGTGATAATATAAATCAGTAATAGTTATTATTATTGATTTTGAGAATGGTGACTGCTATGAAACGACAAAATTTCAGCAGAAAAAGGGAAGCGATTTTAAAAGCTATTTGTTCCACAAATACGCATCCCACGGCTGACTGGGTTTATCAACAACTCAAAGAACAGTATCCGGATTTAAGTCTTGGAACTGTTTATCGCAATATTTCTCTCTTTAAGGAGGCAGGACTTGTGATAAGCATTGGGATAGTAAATGGACAAGAGCGCC
>CAKSKO010000001.1 GCA_934465125.1 uncultured Eubacteriales bacterium | reverse complement strand
CGCCAATATTGGTGACGTTGTAGTTGCTTCCGTAAAGAAAGCGGCGCCAGGCGGCACTGTAAAAAAAGGCGACGTAGTAAAGGCGGTAGTTGTGCGAACAGCAAAGGGAGTACGCCGTGAAGACGGAACGTATATCCGCTTTGATGAAAACGCAGCCGTTTTAATTAAAGATGATAAAAACCCGAGGGGCACCCGTATATTTGGGCCGGTGGCGAGAGAGCTGCGCGACAAGGACTACCTGAAGATACTCAGTCTCGCCCCTGAAGTGCTTTAATGGAGGTGTTCGCGATGATGAATAAAGTTCATGTAAAAACGGGTGACACCGTGACCGTATTGAGCGGAAAAGAGCGCGGGAAAAAAGGAAAAGTTTTGGCTGTTAGCCCAAAAGAAGGCAAGGTTATCGTTGAGGGAGTTAATATGGTATCTAAGCATATGAAACCCCGCAAGATGGGAGACCAAGGCGGCATCATTAAAACAGAAGGCGCATTATACGCCAGCAAAGTTCAGATCGTATGTCCTCATTGCTCAAAGCCTACACGTGTCGCGCATAAGAAATATGAAGACGGCACCAAAGGACGCATTTGTAAAAAATGCGGCGAGACGCTTTAAGGAGGATAAGACATGGCTAGATTAAAGGAATTTTACAAGCAGGATGTCGCACCGCAGATGATGAAAAAGTTTTCATATAAAAGCGTGATGCAGATTCCGAAGCTTGACAAAATTGTCATCAATGTCGGCGCCGGAGAAGCGAGAGAGAATTCAAAGGTTATCGACGCAATTGTGACTGATATTGCGACAATCACCGGCCAAAAACCAATGATCTGTAAGGCGAAAAAGTCGGTTGCAAATTTCAAACTTCGTGAAGGAATGAACATCGGAGTGAAGGTAACGTTAAGAGGAGACAGAATGTATGAGTTCTTAGACAGGCTTTTCAACGTTGCACTCCCACGCGTAAGAGACTTCAGAGGGATCAATCCGAACTCTTTTGATGGCCGTGGAAACTATAATATGGGCGTCAAAGAGCAATTGATTTTCCCTGAAATAGAATACGATAAGATCGATAAAGTCCGCGGAATGGACATTTGTTTTGTAACGACCGCAAACACCGACGAGGAAGCCAAAGAGTTATTAACACTCATGGGCGCCCCATTTGCGAAATAAGGAGGGATTATTGTGGCCAAGGTTTCTATGAAAGTAAAACAGGCAAGGACACCAAAATATTCGACAAGAGCATATAACAGATGTAAAATCTGTGGCAGGCCGCATGCCTATCTTCGCAAATTCGGAATTTGCCGTATATGCTTCAGGGAACTTGCCTACAAGGGCGAGATTCCGGGCGTGAAAAAAGCCAGCTGGTAAGCTAAGCAAAGGAGGTAAACGGCATGCAAATCACTGATACAATCGCAGATCTGCTGACTAGAATCCGCAATGCGAATTCCAGCAAGCATGAAACTGTTGATATTCCGGCGTCGAACATGAAGAAAGCGATCGTGCAAATCTTAGTTGACGAGGGATATGTTAAGAAATTTACAGTTATTGAAGACGGCAAACAGGGAATTATCAGAGTTACATTAAAGTACGGAGAGGGGAAAACCCCTATTATTACCGGACTCAAAAGAGTATCAAAACCTGGATTGCGTATTTACAGCAATGTTGAGGATATGCCTAAGGTCATGAAGGGCTTAGGAATCGCCATTGTTTCCACATCTAAAGGCGTCATGACAGATCGTCAGGCAAGGAAAGAGAATGTGGGCGGCGAAGTTCTCGCATTTATCTGGTAGGGGGTGCAGAAATGTCTCGAATTGGAAGAAAGCCCATAAATATTCCCGCTGGGGTCGATGCAAAGCTCGACAACAGTGTTATCACAATTAAAGGACCGAAAGGGACTTTAACGCAGAAGATTCATCCGGACATGACAGTTGCAATCGACGGAAACGTCATCACAGTAACTCGTCCGAATGATAACAAAGAGAACCGTTCCCTGCACGGTTTGACACGTTCTTTGATCTTTAACATGATCGAGGGAGTGACGAATGGCTATAAAAAGGAACTGGATGTTAGTGGTGTTGGATACCGTGTTCAAAAGCAAGGGAAAAACCTTGTGATGAACTTGGGATATTCCCATCAGGTAACGATGTCTGATACAGACGACATTACAATTGAAGTACCAAACCCAAACAAAATTATCATTAATGGTATCGATAAGCAGAAAGTTGGACAGTTTGCAGCAGAAGTCAGGGAGAAACGTCCGCCGGAGCCATATAAGGGCAAGGGAATTAAGTATGTCGATGAAGTGATCCGCCGCAAGGAAGGCAAGGCCGGTAAGGGCGGTAAGAAGTAGAGAAAGGAGTGAATCATTATGGTGAAAAAGTCTGACACAAACAAAGCCAGGCTGCACCGTCACCGTAGGGTGCGCGGTAAGATTAGGGGCACGGCAGCGCGCCCGCGCCTAGATGTTTTCCGCTCCAGCAACAACATCTACGCCCAGTTGATTGACGATGATAAGGGAGTAACTTTAGCATCAGCATCAACATTGGACAAAGATTTCGATTGTTATGGCGGAAACAAGGAAGCCGCACGCAAGGTTGGCAAGCTTATTGCAGAGCGTGCCGCAGGAAAGGGCATTTCGGAGGTTGTATTTGACCGCGGAGGCTATATTTTCCACGGCCGCGTCAAAGAGCTGGCCGAAGGCGCCCGTGAGGGTGGCCTCAAGTTCTAAGAAGGAGGAATAAACTTTTGGCTAGAATTGACGCAACCACAATGGATTTAAAAGAACGAGTTGTCGCGATTAATCGTGTATCAAAGACGGTTAAGGGTGGACGAATTTTCAAATTTGCTGCGTTAGTCGTAGTAGGAGATGGAAACGGGACGGTTGGATTTGGAATCGGCAAGGCCGGCGAAGTTCCGGATGCAATCCGCAAAGGAATTGAAGATGCGAAGAAAAACTTAATGAAGGTTTCTTTGAAGGGGTCAACAATTCCGCACGAAATCATAGGAATCTACGGAGCTGGCAGCGTACTGATGAAGCCTGCAGCACCTGGTACTGGTGTTATCGCAGGTGGTCCTGTCCGTGCAGTTGTTGAAGCTGCTGGAATTAAAGATATCAGAACAAAAGCATTGCGCTCAAACAATCCGTGCAATGTTGTTCGCGCTACCTTAGAAGGATTAGCAAAACTGCGGACAGCCGAAGAAGTCGCAATGATCCGCGGCAAATCGGTTCAAGAAATTTTATAATCGAGGTGTAGCAAGATGGCAGAAATGAAAATCAAGCTGGTAAAAAGTCTTATCGGCGCAAAAAAAGACCAGATTGCAACCGCTGAGGCTCTTGGTTTGCGCAAAATCGGCGATACAACAACACAGCCAAATAATGCGCAAACAAAGGGTAAGGTAGGAAAAATCAACCATCTCATAGAGGTAAACGAAGCGTAAGCGAGGAGGTGCGAGTAAAATGAAATTGCACGAATTATCCCCAGTAGAGGGTTCAAAGAAAAAAGCGAAGCGCATCGGCAGAGGTCATGGTTCAGGGCAGGGCAAAACTGCCGGAAAAGGCCATAAGGGTCAAAAGGCAAGAGCCGGAAGAGGAATGCGCCCTGGATTTGAAGGTGGCCAGATGCCTCTTCAAAGACGAATCCCGAAGAGAGGATTCAACAATATTTTTGCAAAACAGATCGTTAGTATCAATGTAGGCGCATTAAATGCGTTTGAAGATGGTGCAACGGTCGATACCGATGCGATCATCAAAGCTGGAATCACAAAGAAATCAGGCGATGGAATTAAGATTCTGGGCAACGGGGAGTTAAAAAAGAATTTGACTGTTAAAGTTTCGGCGTTTTCAGAAACGGCAAAGCAGAAAATTGAGGCTGCCGGTGGAAAAGCTGAGGTGATCTAGTTGTTTAAAACAATGCAGAACGCCTGGAGAATTCCGGATCTGAGGAAGAAAATTTTATTCACACTGATGATCATCGTAGTGTTTCGAATTGGTGCTGTGATTCCTGTTCCATTCTTGAATATTACAGCGTTGCAAGGGTTGATGGGCAACATTAACGAAGGCGGTACGATGCTTGCGTATTTAAACACTTTATCGGGTGGGGCGTTTGCAAACGCAACACTGTTCGCGATGTCCGTTACCCCGTATATCAATTCATCGATCATTATGCAACTGTTGACAGTTGCGATTCCTCCTTTGGAGAGAATGGCAAAAGAGGGAGAGGAAGGACGTAAGAAAATTGCGACGATAACTCGCTATGTTACAGTTGTCTTTGGTTTGATGCAGGGAACCGCTTACTATTTCTATTTAAGGAACAGCAAGTTTGAGGGATCTGCTATTACGCTTTATACCAGTGGCGGCGCAGCCATTTTTAGCGCGATTGTGATTATTTTGGTGTTCACAGCCGGAACTGCTTTAATGATGTGGTTAGGAGAACAGATTAACCAAAAAGGAATTGGAAACGGAATCTCAATTTTGCTGTTTGCAGGAATTGTGTCAAGAATGCCAAGCATGATCGGAACACTTGCAGCTTACTTCAAATCGGCGATAGATGATCCATCATCCTTTGGAAAATATTTCTTCTTTGTCCCATTGTTTGTTGTAATTTTCTTAGCAGTAATCTGGGTTATTGTTTTTATGAACGATGCCGAGCGCCGTATTCCAGTACAATACGCAAAACGTGTTGTCGGTAGAAAAATGTATGGCGGACAAAGCAGCCATATTCCGATCAAAGTTGCGCTTTCAGGCGTTATGCCGATCATCTTTGCAAGTTCGATCCTTTCGATTCCGAGTACGATCAACTTGTTTGTTCATCCAACTGGATTTTGGAAGTCTGTGCTGGATGCATTTTCTTCCGACGGATGGGTCTATTCCATCCTTTACTTCTTCCTGATTATTATGTTTGCTTACTTCTATGTAACCATTCAGTATAATCCGGTAGAAATGGCCAATAATCTTCGTCAGAATAATGGTACGATCCCGGGTATCCGCCCAGGTAAGCCAACCGCTGACTTTATTGCAAAAATTTTGTCAAAGATTACTTTAATTGGAGCATTGTTCTTGGCATTTATTGCGCTTCTTCCAATTGGATTTGGTGCGGTAACGGGAATGAGCCACCTTTCGTTAGGGGGAACCTCTATCATTATTCTTGTAGGCGTTGCGCTTGAGACTGTGAAACAAATGGAATCACAGATGATGATGCGCAACTATAAAGGATTTTTAGATTAGTTGTGTTGCTTTAAAGGAGATTATGGCATGAAAATTATTCTGTTGGGCGCGCCAGGTGCCGGGAAGGGGACGCAGGCGGAAGCGATCTGCGATCGCCTTTCCATCCCAGCAATTTCCACAGGAAATATAATTCGAGAAGCGCTGAAGAGCGGTACTGAAATGGGGAAAAAGGCAAAATTATTTCTTGATAGGGGAACACTAGTCCCCGATGAAGTGGTAATTGGAATTATTAAGGACCGTTTACAAGAAAAAGATTGCAAGAACGGATTTATTCTTGATGGATTTCCAAGAACAATTCCTCAGGCCGAGGCTCTGGACAGGATGGGTATTCTGGTTGATAAGGTAATCGATATAGAGGTTTCTGACGATCAGATTAAAAAAAGGATGTCTGGACGCCGTGTCTGCGAAAAATGCGGCGCTAGTTACCATTTGCTGTATAAGAAACCAGCGGTAGACGGCGTATGCGATAGATGTGCAGGCACCCTGATTCAGCGTAAGGATGATCATCCGGATACTGTTAACGAAAGACTGAAGGTCTATCACAGTCAAACAGAACCGCTCAAAGAGTACTACAAGAAGCAAGGAAAACTTGTGATTGTAGAAGGACAAAATAAAGTAGAAGACACCAAGAAATTGGTGATAGCTGCATTAGAGGCGTAGTGTATGATTGTAATAAAAACCGATCGCGAGATAGCGATCATGAAAGAAGCATGCAGGATTTCAGCAAACGCGCTGAAAAAAGCAGGGGAAGCTGTGCAACCGGGCGTAACGACTGCTGAAATAGACAAAATAGTTCACAGTTATATTAAAAAACAAGGGGCAACCCCATCGTTTCTCGGGTATGGAGGATTTCCTGCAAGCGCCTGTATCTCAGTTAACAATGTGGTCATCCACGGCATACCAAGTCGAAAGTGTGTCTTAAAAGAAGGAGATATCGTGAGTATCGATGTAGGAGCCTGTTTTGAAGGATTTCATGGCGACAACGCTTGGACGTTTGCCTGTGGTGAGATCAGTAAAGAGGCAAAAGCATTGCTTGATACTACCCGTGAGAGTTTATTTTTAGGAATTGAACAAGCGAAAGCGGGGAATCGTATCGGCGATATCGGGAGCACGATTCAGCGGTATGCTGAGGCGCGCAGTTACTCGGTGGTACGAGATTTTGTCGGTCACGGAGTAGGTGCGAAGCTGCATGAAGATCCTAGTGTACCAAATTTCGGAACCCCGGGACGGGGTATGCGTCTGTTACCAGGAATGACCATTGCTATCGAACCAATGCTCAATATCGGAACATGTCAAGTCAAGATGCTCTCTGACGAGTCGACGATAGTTACGGCTGACGGAAAGCTCTCGGCGCATTTTGAACACAGTGTAGCAATCACTGAAGACGGTCCAGTGATCCTTACGGTATCCGATTGAGGAGGACGTTGATGGAGATTGTAAAAGGACTTGTGGTCCGGTCTGCTGCAGGACACGATAAAGGGGACTTCTTTGTAGTTCTTGCTTGTGACAATAACTATGCGATTATTTGTGACGGGAAACACCGCCCGCTTGAAAAAACAAAGAAAAAGAAGTTCAAACATCTTTTCGTTACGAAAACGGTGGTGCCGGAAGAGTCGATGGCAACCAATCGTGAAATTCGCAAAGCATTGCGGCCTTTTTATGAAAAGGTCTGATGCGGTATTTTGCATGAGGAGGTTATAATTTTGTCAAAACAAGATGTAATCGAAATAGAAGGTACAGTTAAGGAAGCGCTGCCGAACGCGATGTTTCAGGTAGAACTTCCGAATGGAAAAGTAATTTTAGCTCATATCTCTGGAAAACTTCGAATGAATTTTATCAGGATTTTACCAGGAGATAAGGTCACAGTAGAAATGTCGCCATATGATCTAACGCGTGGGCGTATCACATGGCGTTCAAAATAGTCAGAGGCTTTTAAGTAAGGGAGGCATACAAATGAAAGTCAGACCTTCTGTCAAAAAGATTTGCGAAAAATGCAAAGTAATCAAACGCAAGGGAAAGGTCATGGTGATCTGCGAAAACCCGAAACACAAACAACGCCAGGGTTAATGGTGAAAACTAAAATATGGAGGTGCAACTAGTATGGCACGTATCGCAGGAGTTGACTTGCCAAGGGATAAGAGAGTAGAAATCGGACTTACTTATATTTTTGGTATTGGACGGAAAACTGCAAACGACATTATTGCAGCAACAGGGATCAACCCAGATACTCGTGTAAGAGATTTGAGTGAAGATGAAGTATCGAAGCTCAGAGAGTATATTGATCATAATTGCCGTGTAGAAGGCGATTTACGTCGTGATGTTGCTTTTGATATCAAAAGATTAATAGAGATCGGATGCTATCGTGGAGTAAGACACCGTAAAGGGCTCCCGGTAAGAGGGCAGCGTTCCAAGACAAACGCACGTACTCGCAAGGGTCCAAAGAAAACGATGGCAAACAAAAAGAAATAAGTAAGGAGGAATTCATAGTATGGCAGCACAAAAGGGCGGTAAAAAAACCACCGCAGTGCGCAGACGCCGTGAGCGCAAGAATATCGAGCGTGGAGCTGCACACATTCAATCCACCTTTAATAATACGATTGTTACAATTACTGATGTGCAGGGCAACGCAGTGTCTTGGGCGAGCGCCGGAGAACTGGGATTCAGAGGATCGAGAAAGTCGACTCCTTTTGCTGCACAGACTGCAGCAGAGACTGCCGCGAAGGCGGCGATGGAGCATGGAATGAAATCGGTTGAGGTATTCGTAAAAGGACCGGGTTCAGGACGTGAGGCTGCGATTCGCGCATTACAGGCAGCGGGACTCGAAGTGAGCATGATCAAAGACGTCACTCCGATTCCTCATAACGGATGCCGTCCTCCCAAAAGAAGACGCGTCTAGTTTCAACCGATCATAGGAGGTGTAATGAAATAATGGCAAGATATACAGGCGCTGTGTGTAGACTCTGTCGCCGTGAAGGGCAGAAACTGTTTTTGAAGGGTGACAGATGCTATTCAGATAAATGTGGAATTACAAGAAGAAGCTATGCTCCTGGCCAGCATGGGCAAGGACGCAAAAAAACATCAGAATACGGAATGCAACTTCGTGCAAAACAGATGACAAGACGCTATTATGGGGTACTCGAGGGTCAGTTCAGACACTACTACGAGTTAGCAGAACGCAAAGAAGGAAAAACCGGTGAGGCACTGCTTTCCATTCTTGAGACTCGTTTAGACAATGTGATTTACCGTTTGGGCTGGGCAAATTCCCGTGCGGAAGCGAGACAGCTTGTTGTCCATGGACATTTTATGGTTGATGGCAGAAGAGTGGATATTCCGTCTTACTTAACAAAACCGGGTGAAACCATCTCGATTTGTGAGAAGAGCCGTCAGAGCACAAAGATCAAAGCGGTATTAGGAGCAAATGCATCTCGTCCGGTTCCGAAGTGGCTGGAACTCAACAGAGAAGCGTTAGAGGCAAAAGTGATTTCTGTTCCGACCCGTGAGGACATTGACCTTGCAGTTGAAGAAACATTAATCGTTGAGTTGTACTCCAAATAATGTCATGATCTTTAAGATGAGATACATCATGACAGACGTTATCATCTGCCTAAATGTCAAGGAGGAGCGCAAATGATCGAAATAGAAAAACCAAAGATTGAGACGGAAACATTGTCCGCCGACGGAACATATGGTAAATTTGTAGTAGAGCCACTCGAACGCGGTTTTGGCAATACACTCGGCAACAGTTTAAGAAGGGTTCTTCTTTCTTCACTGCCCGGCATCGCAGTAACTTCGATCAAGATCGGCGGGGTGCTGCATGAGTTTTCTACAATCCCGGGGGTCAAAGAGGATGTTGCGGAGATTGTTTTGAATATCAAAGGGCTCACTGCGAAATTGCACTGCAATGGACCGAAAACAGTTGAGATTAACGCACAGGGACCTTGTGAAGTGACAGCGGACTCGATTCAGTGTGACAGTGAAGTTGAGATCTTAAACCCAGGGTTGCATATTGCGACTTTAGGAGAAAATGCCACATTGTATATGGAGATCACTCTTGACAAGGGACGAGGGTATGTTTCAGCGGACCGCAACAAAGCGAACATGGCCACAAATGTGATCGGAGTGCTGCCGGTTGATTCCATTTATACACCGGTGTTAAAAGTCAACTATAACGTTGAAAATACTAGAGTAGGGCAAATCACAGACTTTGATAAGCTTACGCTGGAGGTTTGGACCAACGGAGTGATCAATGCACAAGAAGCTGTTTCACTTGCTGCGAAGGTTTTAACAGAGCATTTGAATCTGTTTGTTGATTTGTCGGATAAAGGCTATAATACGGAAATTATGGTTGTGACAGATGACAAAGGAAATGAGAAAGCGCTCGAGATGACAATCGAGGAACTCGATTTATCTGTTCGCTCATTCAATTGTCTCAAACGTGCAGGAATCAATACGGTAGAGGACTTAATCAATAAATCGGAAGAGGAAATGATGAAGGTCCGCAACTTAGGACGGAAGTCTTTAGAAGAAGTTATCTATAAACTGAATGCGCTAGGATTTAGTTTCCATCATGATGATGAATAAATCTTTGTTTGAAGCAAAGGGAAAGGAGTGAATGTTCGATGCCAGGAACAAGAAAGCTCGGAAGAGATACTGCCCATAGAACCGCAATGCTGAGGGCGATGGTCACCTTTCTGTTAGAGAATGGTAAAATCGAGACCACAGTAACTCGTGCTAAGGAAGTGCGTTCCTTAACAGAGAAGATGATCACCTTAGCGAAGGAAAACAATCTTCACAATAAGCGGATGGCTTACTCTTTTATTACAAAAGAGGATGTTGCTAAGAAGCTTTTTGATGAGATTGCTCCAAAATATGCCGACAGAAAAGGTGGCTATACTCGTATTAATAAATTAGGTCCGCGCCGCGGAGACGCTGCAGAGATGGCAATTATCGAATTGCTGTAAGATCTGATATAATGAAAAGAAAGGACACGATTTCGTGTCCTTTTTTATTTATCGGTCTCAATATTCAATTTTAATATGGACTCCTTTAATCGATTCGTCCCAAACTGGATTTTGTTTCTGATTATTTGGAAGATGAGAGGGATCAGGAAGTTCTTCGAGTTCTTCTGACGCGATAAATGCTTCAGGAAGTGGGACCAACTCTGAAACGGGTTGATGCCGAATTGACTGGAATCTGGATGAGGATTTTGTATGATTAGAGGAATTTATCTTAATTGTTTGAAGAGATGGAAGTTCGTGTGAGTTGTCGGGCTTTCTGTTTTTTGTCAAGATAACAGGGTCAGGAAGAATATTAGTTTTCTTCTTTTCTAACTGTGCAAAGGATTGACTTTGGGGTATCGTAAGAAGATCTTTGTTAAGATTGTACAAGTTGCATTGTTCTTGTTGTTTCTTTGTTCGTTTAGAAGCCATATGTAAAGGTGATTTAAATTTTCGTTTTTTTATATTGTTTTTTTCTTTTCTGGATGCGCAAGAGATTGATTTGTGGGAGATTGTGCGGGAATCTTTGTTAAAATTATACAAGTTATATTGTTTTTTCGTTTGTTTGAAAGCCATATGTAAAGGGGATTTTGAGATTTCCAAAATAGTAAGATGTTTCACAACAGCTTCTTTTAAATCGTCTGATTGTTTTTTCTTTTTCTTTCTGCATTTTTTTCGAACCAATGGGGCAATAAATTTAAGACTTATAAAGACGATAACAGAGAGCAATAATATGATAATTCCGATAGCGACTGCAAGATAACCAACATTCCAGGTGTTTATAGAAGGGGTAATTTGCGTAAAATAGGTATGGCCTACCATATAGTTTAGAAGCTCAATCTGTTCGTTTGTAATATCACCTTTGTAGGTAGAAAGAGTAATATCGATTGCTTGTCCGTTTAAGACGGTGTAATTCTGTATCCCGCGAATTAGGATGTCTCCAATCGTTTCATAAAGTGTTAAACGAAAGAAACGAGCCTGAGGATGTGCATATAATGTGCAATCGGTATAAAATTGGTTCTCATTTAATAATTTTGACTGCAGCGCATCGGTTTGTGCGGTTGAAAGGGAATTCAAATCATAGACTGATTTGGAATTTTCGTCTTCATTCATGGTAACAGTGATCTCGTAGGAAAGATCTGGAGAAACAGCATCTAGAAAAATTCCAGATTCTTTATACTGCTTTTCTAATTTGTCTTTTGTTAAATTGAGGGATTTTAAACCAGGATCATTCTCGTCAATCGTTCTAGTAAAGGTGATAAGATTCGAAGGAACCTGAATATTCATATGAATATTTTCAATCGAATAGGATTCTGAATTCTGTATTTTAGCTGAAACAGCGGTGCTGCAGCTAAAGGTTAAAATGACAATTAAACAAAGGAATATAAATATTTTTTTCATAACAAACTCCTTTTATAGAATGTTCTAACAATATATTATAATGAAATATAAATAGAAATACAACATTCTACCAAAAAAGAAAAAATCTCCTGTTTTTCGACAGGAGATTTTTCTTCGGAATTTATTGGATGACACGGATACGAACGACTCCTTCAATGGAGACGATATTTGAGAACACAGCATCAGAAATATCGCTTGAAACATCAAACATCGCATATGCGTAATCGTTTCTAGATTTGCTCTGCATGTTTTCAATGTTAATCCCGTTTGCTGAAAGGACAGACGAAATAGCGCTAATCATATTCGGAACATTTTTGTGCAGGACACAGAGCCTTGTTCGACCTTCACGCGTCATAGAAATATTCGGAAGGTTAACAGAGTTTACGATATTTCCATTTTCCAGATAATCGATAATCTCGTGTGCTGCCATAAATGCGCAGTTATCTTCTGATTCCGGAGTAGAAGCACCTAAGTGCGGCAGTACGACAATTCCCTCAACGCCAAGAATTTCATCAGTCGGGAAATCGGTAACATAGCAAGAAACCTTTCCGCTTTGTGTAGCAGAGACGATATCCGCGGCATTTACGAGATTCGCTCTTGAATAATTTAAGATTCTAACCCCGTCTTTCATCTTAGAAATAGATTCTTGATTGATCATTTCTTTGGTATCGGGGGTCAGCGGCACATGGATTGTAATATAATCACATTCAGAAAAGATCATATCAAGAGAATGCGCGTGAGTAACAGAAGAGGAAAGCCCCCATGCGGCGTCAACCGAAATATAAGGATCGTATCCATATACTTTCATGCCGAGTTGAGTTGCGGCATTTGCAACAAGAATCCCAATTGCACCTAAACCGATTACCCCGAGTTTTTTGCCCAGCACTTCCGGTCCTGCAAATGCGCTTTTTCCTTTTTCAGTCATTTTGGCGACCTCATCTCCCTTGCCTTTTAGAGAAGAAACAAAAGAAAGTCCTGGAACAATCTTTCTTGATGAAAGGAAAAGGCCCATCAATACAAGTTCTTTCACCGCATTTGCGTTGGCCCCCGGAGTATTGAATACAACAATTCCTTTTTCGCTGCATCGGTCAACAGGAATATTATTCACTCCGGCTCCGGCCCTCGCAATCGCAGCAAGGTTTCCTGGAAATTCCATCTCATGCATCGATGTGGAGCGAACCAGTACAGCATCAGGATTTTCAATGTTGTCGCCATATTGATAGTCAGAGCCAAATTCGTTTAACCCTTTTTTAGAAATCTTATTTAATGTCAAAATGTTATACACCGCGGTATACACACCCTTTCTTTCAAGTAGAAATCAACCACCGCCATCAAGCGAGATCAAAACGTAAAGTAATATCGTCACTTTATTCTCTTGACGAGCAGTGGATGATATAGATAAGTAAATAAAAAATAGAAAATCCTTATTAGATGTTTTCCTTTTCAAACTGTTCCATGAATGACGCAAGCGCTTGCACACCCTCGATCGGCATCGCGTTATAGATAGAAGCACGCATTCCACCGACACTGCGGTGTCCTTTGATATTGACAATATTATTTTCAGCGGCTTCTTTTACAAATTTTGCATCAAGCTCTTCGCTTCCAGTGATAAACGGAATGTTCATCAGCGAACGATCCTCCGGAACAACAGTACCACGAAATAGTTTGGAAGAATCCAAATAATCATAAAGTAGTTTTGCTTTTCTCTCGTTTCGTGCTTTCATTTCGGTGAGTCCGCCGATTTCATTTTTAATCCAATCAAGAACCAGTTTGCAGATATAAATCGAGTAACACGGCGGGGTGTTGAACATGGAATTATTGTCGACATGTGTTTGATAGTTAAACATTGTCGGAGTTATATCACGGGCATGCCCAACGAGATCATCGCGGATAATAACAACCGTCAGCCCGGCAGGACCCATGTTTTTTTGTGCTCCCGCATAAAGAACCCCGAACTTCGAGACGTCTAAAGGTTCTGATAAAATACACGAGGAAATGTCGGCGACAAGCGGGACGTCTCCGGTATCCGGTAAGATATGATAAGTAGTGCCGTAGATCGTGTTGTTTAAGCAGATATGGAAATAGTCTGCATCTTTTGAGAAAGTGCTCGAATCTAATTTTGGAATATAAGAAAATGTTTTGTCTTTCGAAGAAGCGACAATATTTGCTTCTCCATATCGAGAACCTTCCTTATAAGCTTTGGTTGCCCATTGCCCTGTCAAAACATAGTCGGCCTTCTTATTCTTGTTCATCAAGTTTAAAGGGATCATTGCAAACTGTGATGATGCACCGCCCTGCAAAAACAACACATGATAGTTGTTCGGAATCTTCATTACTTCGCGAAGAAGAGATTCCGCCTCACTGATAATACTTCCATATATTTTAGAGCGGTGTGACATTTCCATAACCGACTGACCGCTTCCGTGATACTCTAACATTTCATCCGCAGCGATGCGTAAGACTGCTTCGGGTAAGATAGAAGGACCCGCGGAAAAATTATAAACACGTTTCATAAAACAGACCTCCGATTTTGATTTTTTGTTATAAGATTCACAATCTTGTTTCATTATAGTTCATTCTTGATATGGAGTCAAATATTATTATAGAAGAAGAGAACAGAAAAAACGAGATGTGGAATTATATGAAGAAAAGAGGTTTGCTTATTCTAGGAGAATAGAATTAAAATTGTCCGATTTTATTATGATTTTTAAGTTTTTTAAATTTTATAAAGAAAATATGATGAAGAGTTGCGATCTATGGACAATATGTTATAATAAATAAATAACTTAGGAACAAAATATGGAGCTTTGGAGGGGTCAGAATATGGTGATTAAAGATATTATAGATATTCTTGACGCAGAGGTGATTACTGCAGCGGATTTAAATGCAGAAGTAAAAACAGCATGCGGGAGCGACATGATGAGCGACGTTTTGGCATATGTTAAAGATCAGTCTGTTTTGGTGACGGGACTGATCAATCCCCAGGTTGTTAGAACTGCTGAAATGATGGACATGCGGTGTATTGTTTTTGTTAGAGGGAAAGAACCAGATCAGACGGTAATTGATCTTGCGAAGCACAGGGAGATCACACTGTTAAAGACACATTATAGAATGTTCACTGCCTGTGGACTGCTGTATGAAAATGGTCTTCGGGGAGGCTGTGAGTGTTAAATGAGTACGATTACATTGCATTATGATGTTCCCGGAGATGATTTTACAAGGGCAGGAGAAGCCTCAAGCGATGTCAAGCGCAAGCTAAAGCAGATAGGATATGATATCGACGCAATCCGTCGGGTAGCGATCTCGATGTACGAAGGCGAGATCAATATGGTAATCCATGCTGGAGGCGGAATTGCGGATGTAGAAATATCTCCAGAGAAGGTTGACATTCTGCTAAAGGATAAGGGCCCTGGGATTGCTGATGTTGAAAAAGCGATGCAGGCAGGATATTCCACTGCCCCGGATAATATTAGATCGCTGGGGTTCGGCGCTGGGATGGGATTGCCAAACATCAAGAAATATACAGATGAGATGAAGATCGATACGGAACTTTCGAAAGGCACTTTGGTATTTATGTCGGTGCATGTCAAAGCCCCTAAAAATAACTGATAGGGAAAAGAGGTAAAAAATTTGGATAGATTTTTTCACTCTGTAACTCTGGATCAGGACAAATGTATGGGATGCACAAACTGCATTAAGAGGTGTCCGACAGAAGCGATTCGAGTTCGCGACGGGAAGGCGCAGATCTTATCAGAGCGATGTATCGACTGCGGGGAATGCATCCGTGTGTGTCCGCATCATGCGAAAAAAGCCAAATCTGATCCACTTTCTGTGATTGAACAGTTTCAATATAAGATTGCGATTCCGGCTCCAGCACTGTTTGGGCAATTTAATAATTTAGACGATATTGATTTCGTATTGACAGGATTAAAAAAAATAGGATTTGACAGTGTTTTTGAGGTATCACGCGGCGCGGAAATTGTATCGGACGCAACAAGAAAATTAATGGCTTCTGGCCAGGTTAAGAAACCGTTGATTAGTTCAGCGTGTCCTGCAGTTGTGCGATTAATCAGAGTACGGTTTCCAGATTTATGTGATCATGTTTTGCCGCTTAATTCTCCAATGGAAGTAACAGCCATGATGGCAAAAAGGGAGGCATCTGATCAGACGGGGCTTCCAAAAGATCAAATTGGGGTCTTTTTTATTACTCCTTGTCCCGCGAAAGTAACTGATATTAAGGCGCCGATCGGGATAGAGAAATCTTATGTCGACGGAGCAATCGCAGTGAGCGAGATTTTCCCGAAGCTTACTTCACAGATGGATAAACTCTGGTTTGTAGAGCCGATCTCGCAGTCGGGTATCATTGGCGTTTCCTGGGCTGCAACGGGGGGAGAATCCGCTGCACTTTTACATGAAAAATATCTTGCGGCGGATGGAATTGAGAATGTAATCCGGGTATTAGAAGAACTCGAAGATGAGAGGATCCAAGAACTCGATTTTATTGAATTGAACGCTTGTTCCGGCGGTTGTGTCGGCGGAGTGCTCAATATCGAAAACGGATATGTGGCGAAAGCGCGGATTCAACGGCTTCGAAAATATCTTCCGGTTTCCAGGAATCATTTGGGTGGTAAGATTCCTCAAAAAATGAGGTGGACGCAAAGGCTTGAATTTTCGCCTGTTTTGAATCTTTCCAGCGATCTTGAGAAAGCAATGCAGATGATGGCAGAGATCGATTCCATTACAAAAAGACTTCCGGGTCTTGACTGTGGCTCTTGCGGAGCGCCGTCTTGCAGAGCGCTCGCGGAGGATATCGTTAAAGGAGCCGCGCAGGAAAACGACTGCATTTTTGTGCTGCGCGAAAAGGTCAAAAATGTTGCCGATACCTTATCTTGTATCGGTGAATCGATTCCGAAAAAGAGTGATAAGGGGGAAAATTAAATGCTTTTGGTACAGGATTTATTAGAAAAATTACCCATTACTTTGTTGGCTGGGAAGAAAGGACTCTCAAAGGAAGTTACAGGCTGCTATATCGGAGATTTACTCAGCTGGGTGATGGGAAGAGCGTCGGAAGGGGATGTATGGCTAACTGTGATGGGGAATATAAATGCGGTAGCTGTTTCAACGCTTGCGGGAATTTCCTGTATCATTTTAACAGAAGGGGCGTCACTCGATGAGGATGCAAAGCTTAAAGCGGATCAGCAGGGAGTGGTGGTCTGTTCGGCAGAAGAGAACAGCTTTAATTTGACGATGAAGATTGCTGCATTATTAAAACGATGAGAGCATATTATGATTTACATATTCATTCTTGTCTTTCGCCGTGTGCTGACAATGATATGACCCCCAATAATATTGTCAACATGGCAAAGCTTGCGAATCTTACCATGATCGCTTTAACAGACCACAACAGTACAAAAAATTGCAAAGCTGCGGTAGAAATCGGTAAGAAAGTGGGCGTGCTTGTGATTCCCGGGATGGAGCTTTGCACAATAGAAGAGGTACACGTTGTTTGTTTGTTTCCAACAATAGAAAAAGCGGAAACATTTGAAGCGGCGCTTTCCCAAAAACGGATTAGAGTCAGAAACAGGCCAGAGATTTTCGGGGATCAAATTATTATGGACGAGTTGGATCGCGAGATTGGCAGGGAGGAATTTTTATTGGTCAATGCGATCAATATCAGTATAGGGGAAGTAACGCATCTTGTAAAAGAGTATGCAGGAGCTGCTTTTCCAGCTCATATCGACAAAGGATCATATAGTGTGTTATCGTCGCTTGGAGAGATCCCACCGGAAGCGGAGTTTAAAACAGTTGAGGTTTTTAGGAAGCAAAACGTAGAAAAGCTTCTTAAGGAACATAAGAAGCTTTCGAAGATGAGCATTCTTTTTAATTCCGACGCTCACACTTTAGGGCAGATTGGTGAAAAAGAAAAGTCAATTTTCTTAGATGAAATCAGTATAGAAGCCCTTTTGGCTAAGATTAACGGAAACGAGATCGAAGAGACTGCGTGAGGGATATTTTTTAAAAAGTGGATATTTAAGATTGGTATATAACACTAATATAATTAAAAAAAGTTTGTTTATTTTTCTCTTGTAAAAAAAGAGAAATTTATAGATTTTATCATCAAAATCAGTTATAATTTTAAGGATTGTGATTGCGAAAACGGCAGCCCCGTTTTCGCAATATACTTGTAAGGAGGAGTCAAAATGCAAAAGCGAATCAGCGACATTCCGTTCCAAGGAACGAAAGAGCAGGAAGAACAACTATTAAGCATCATCGAAAAGCACAAAGACGATCCTGGTGCGATTATGCCGATCCTTCAGGAGGCGCAGGACGTTTATGGGTATCTGCCAATTGAGATACAAACAATCATTGCAGAGAAACTCGAGGTACCGCTTGAAGAGATCTTTGGAGTAGCGACATTTTACTCACAGTTTTCATTGATGCCGAAGGGAAAATACAATATTTCAGTTTGTTTGGGGACTGCGTGCTATGTAAAAGGAGCTGCAGCGCTCGTTGATAAGATTACAGAAAAATTAGGGATTCAGCCGGAAGAATGCACAAAAGACGGAAAATTTTCGCTTACCGCTTGTCGCTGCATTGGTGCATGTGGACTGGCTCCTGTCCTTACGATTAACGACGATGTGTATGGCCGCTTGACGCCGGACGAAATCGATGGAATCTTAGCAAAATATCAGGATTAATTATGCGGGAATTGTCGCTTCATGTTTTGGATATTGCAGAAAATTCCATCTCTGCGGGGGCATCGCTTGTTGAAATTGAGATCGAAGAAGATTCGGGTCAAGGAGTTCTTTCCATCACGATTACCGATGATGGAAAAGGGATGACAGAAGAACAAGTAAAGCAAGTGATCGATCCATTTTATACAACGAGAAAAACACGAAAAGTTGGTTTGGGGATTCCGCTTTTTAAGATGGCGGCCGAGATGACCGGAGGGACTTTTTCGATTACATCGGAGCCAGGGCTAGGGACAAAGATCTCGACGCGGTTTTTATTATCAAGCGTTGATTTGATCCCGCTTGGAGACATCAATGCAACAATCAGTCTTTTGATACGATGTAACCCAGACCGTGATTTCCTATATAGAAGAAAGAAAGACAGTCGCTCCTTTACGTTAGAAACACGGCAGTTACGAGAAGTTTTAGGGAACGAGGTTTCCTTGGCGAGTAATGACGTCATGCAGTGGATAGACGAATTTTTGAAAGAGCAGACACAGATTATTTTTGGAGGTGCGAACTTAGAATGAAATCATTAGAAGAACTCAAGGCAATTCGGGATAAGGCAAGAGGGCAGCTTAATATCAGAGAAGAGAAGGACGATGCTATTAGGGTGTTGGTCGGCATGGCTACCTGCGGAATCGCAGCGGGCGCACGGCCAGTTTTAAATGCATTTGTAGAGGAGATCGCAAAGCGCGGTCTGAATAATGTAACAGTAACACAAACAGGATGCATCGGCATTTGTCAATACGAGCCGGTTGTTGAAATCGTTGTTCCGGGAGAAGAGAAGGTTACCTATGTCAAAATGAATCCAGATAGAGCGGTTAAGGTTGTCAATGACCATATTGTAAATCATAATGTAGTGACCGAATACACAATCGGTGCAAATTCATAAAGGAGGTAACAGAATGTATCGTTCCCATGTGCTTGTTTGCGGCGGTACCGGGTGTACCTCTTCGAACAGCGAAAAAATCATAGAATCCTTAAAAGAAGAAATTAAAAATAAAGGCCTTGAAAAAGAGGTTAACGTTGTTAGAACAGGCTGCTTTGGGCTTTGTGCGTTGGGACCAATTATGATTGTTTATCCAGAAGGAAGCTTTTACAGCAGAGTACAAGTAGAAGATATTCCAGAGATCGTAGAGGAGCATCTGCTCAAGGGAAGAATTGTTACACGCCTTTTATATCAAGAGACGATCGACGAAGATACAATCAAATCATTGAACCACACGCCGTTTTATGAGAAACAGAAGCGAATCGCACTGAAAAACTGCGGTGTGATCAACCCAGAGATTATTGACGAATATATCGCGATGGACGGCTACGCAGCACTCGGAAAAGCGCTAACCGAGATGACGCCGGAGCAGGTAATCGAGGAGATCAAGGAATCTGGACTTCGCGGAAGAGGCGGCGGAGGGTTCCCAACAGGAATCAAATGGAGCCTAGCTGCTAGAAACCACGCGGACCAGAAATACGTATGCTGTAATGCCGATGAAGGAGACCCAGGCGCATTTATGGATCGTTCTATATTGGAAGGAGATCCGCATGCGCTGATTGAAGCAATGGCGATTGCCGGGTATGCGATTGGCGCTTCTAAGGGATATATCTATGTGCGCGCTGAGTATCCGATTGCTGTTAAACGTTTGGAGATTGCAATTTCGCAGGCGCGTGAATACGGCTTACTGGGTGAACATATTTTCGGGACTGATTTTATCTTTGATTTGGATATGCGTCTTGGCGCCGGCGCATATGTATG